>DATKVW010000222.1:0-3981 GCA_035529875.1 Dehalococcoidales bacterium
TTTCGATTTATTTCTCATACCATCGATCAGTAATTCAAGCGGCTGTCCTGGATTCCTAAGCTCCTACTACAAGAAGCCAAGCTAACCTTTACACACCGAACAGCCAAGTATGATTAAACGTACAATGGCCTTAAGTAGGGATAAGGTCGGCAATTCTAGCGCTAGCGACACCAATCGCTGTATCAGCAGCACCATAGTAAACCAGTAGTTCACTCCCTGAATATAATATCTCTTTATTATCTTCCCGCGGCACTGCCCCACAGGTAAAAACCACGTTGGGCACCTCGCACTTGTCTATTTCGCCTATTTCATACTTTTCTGTGGGCTCGAGTATGGGATTGGGTGAACGATAAAGGAGGATTGTTGGATCTGCTAAATCAACCAGCATTGCTCCTAGCCGGTAGATATGAGCATGGTCAACACCGTGGGTGATGAGCAACCAACCGTATTTAGTCTTTATTGGCTGGGCACCACCGCCAATTTTTGCCCCGTCCCATGCCATCCCGGAACGCGCCCCGGCCAGTATCTGATGTTCTCCCCTGGGCCAGGGGCAGCGCAGATGGCGGGAAAAGGTTATCCATATATGTGGGTCCACCCGGTGAAGCATGGCAAATTTCCCGTTAAAACATTCCGGAAATAGGGTGCCGTCCTTGTTAACGAACCCGGGGAAGACCAGCCCGTGTCTTCGCCAGCCTCCCCAGCGATAGTTCAAGAAATCACTGACGCTGATAGAAGCCAAAGCAATTTGTGCCACCAGACCATCATAGGCAGTATAAACCATGTAAATTCGGTTGCCGATTAGGGTCAACCGGGGGTCTTCACACCCATTCTCTTCGCTTTTGCCCTTTGGCTCAAATATTGGTTTGTCCGTCCTTTCGGTAAATTTAAACCCGTCTTCACTTACCGCCAGCCCAAAACGGGAGATACCATCGTCTCCTACCGCCCGATAGATAAGATAAACCTTGTCCTTTAGGTTTATAGCACCCGGATTCAATACATATCTTGATTCCCAAGGGTGCTCCTTGATGGGCTCAAGTATAGGATTACCGGCAAAACGGACTAAGGTTCCTGCTCGGGGGTATTCCGGAGTGATAGTCTGTTCCGGCACTATCTCAACGGCTTCTTCCACTCCACCAAGCAGAATCGGAGCCAAGTCCTCCCATTCCCTACCCTCTTCCATAAGCCCCACAATCTTTTCCTCTATTGCTTCCTCATTGCCTCCCACTGCTTTGAAATACTCGGTGAGGAATTCTCGTGAAGTCCAATCCCGCTCCACATGCAGGGAAAGGGGAGTGGGTAGTCCTGTCCCTCCCTTAAAGCTGTAACTAGCCCAAGTCCAGGCAGAGCAGGGAACAAAGGTGCCATCAGGAAGTGTCTGGGCAAGGTGGTAAGAATCAGCCATATCTTTAAGAGTCTCAGCCAGTCTTAAGCGGGAGGCATCTCCACCCGCCTCTTGGGTGATTCGTTGGGCCATCTCCCTCACTCTCTCAACTAGTACCCGCTGATGCCCATTCTCGAAGATATTGTGGGCGGATAGAGGGTCCCTCCCCCAGTGGCCCCTTAGCGAATTTATCACCTTTTCCCCGAGGTCTTTCCTTTCCTCAGCAAACCGGTGCCATACCTTGCCAAACCTCTCGAACTCGACAATGCTCTTGGCAATAGTGGTAAAGTAACGCAACTTGGGAAATTCTCCACCCATACCCTTGTACAGGTTGCTAATCACTATTCTTCCGGCAATTTTGGAAAGAGCACTGCTTTCTTTCATCTCCATCAGTGAGGGGAATCCTTCATGGCTCACCACTAGTGGTCTAACAGCAGAATATCTGAAGTGTTCAGGGCGGGCGCTCCTTTCTAGCAGCATCAATAACGATTCTATATAAAACTGTTCTTCAGACCAGTTGGCTAGGGCCAGGACATCGTTAGGCTCATATTCTTTAAGCAGTGCCTCGACGTGGCTATAGCCTAGTTTGGTAAGCAGGTTGATAGGAGGCTGGCGTCGTAAAAGCCAAGCCGCCTTCTCTGGGGTGAGGGCAAAGGTGTCATGATGTGGGAAGTAACGGAAGATAGCCTCTACCGTCTCCCGCGTTCCTTCTACAGTGGAGAAGTCCCCGGGCAAAAGAATCTGGTTTAACTGCTCCTCCACCTGGTGCATAAAATTCCTTATTCGCTCCGCAATTTCCCAAGGGCTGGCATCCCGTGGGGCTTTCAGCTTTTCATAAATAAATTGCTCAAACTCCTCCTTGTGTCTGGAGAATATGGAGTTATAAATACCGTTGGCTGTAGCTAATATCTTCCCGTCCGGGGCAGTGAGTTCCAAGGGAACCACTAGCGATACGCCAGGAATGAACTCGCGGTAGGTCACCTTAGGCACCGGCGGTTTGATGGCTTCCTCTCTCATTTCCCAAGCTGCCAGGAAATCAGGCTTCTGGTGGAGAAACTCGTCCACCATTTCCTCAATCTCTCGCTCGGCGGCTAATGACGTCAAACTTTCTGCTTCCTCGGCGGGAAGAAGTGCCAGCTTAGATTTCACAGCTTGCATCTTCATAGCAAAACTGGCGACGCAACCCTGATAAAGAGGAATAAGTGAATTAAGCAGGTCACCCTTGGCGAATCCTTTATCAAAAGCAAAGGCTAGTAAAAAACGATAGACAATTTGTCCCCACAACTGGGCAGGAAAATCAAAACCTGTAGCCTCAGTCTGGGACAGTTTCTCCAGTTGTTGGTAGGCTTCTTGAGAGAGAACATTCTCATAAAGTGAATGGAATATATTAAAACCATGTTTATATCTGGATACCGACGTCTGGGGGGTTATTTGCACTTCTCTTGGCTGGTGCGTCTTTTTTATACCGAAAGTAGCTAACGGTTCTAGTAATGGCGGTTCACCAATGGCCTCTGTTTCTCTCCACCACTCTCTATCAGATACAATTTGGTCGAATAGCACTCTGGCCAGCCTCCGCAGCACCAGCTCTGCCTTTCCTGGCGGCGTTGAGACGTGAATTTTTACCCCTAGGTTGGCCTCACAAATCCTAGCCTCGTTGGTGATAGCGGTGGTAGCCAACCAGCTATCTACACCATAGCCACTAATATCGCTCCGCCACAGTTTGTTAGTATCCTTTAAATAGGTTCGTATCAGGCTGTGAGAAATGCCCCACTGTCCCCCTACCATATCGTTAATACGACGATTGTAGATAGCGGTAAGAATTGGGTAAAAAACGTGACTAGAAATAGGGGACTCAAAGTAATGGCGATTAAATCGAGAGATAACCAGGTCCATCTTCTGCCGCTTAATGGGTTCAAGGAGCAGTCGAACCCAGTCTGGGGCTAATCCCTCAATCTCTCCGTTCCTACATCGGCTTCTCAGGTCAGCTTCCAGGATAGCCAGATTAGCACCAAGGCTACGAGCGATTTCGGCAATGGCTCGCAGGCTCCAGCCCTTCCCGTTGATCCTTTCATCATTCAGTAAGAAAGCTATCTGGCTGATACCGTTGACATGAGGTAAGTTATTTACTACCTTGAGAGCTCCCCCACCGGCTGGAGAGCCAGCTGCCACGATGACGCACTTTTCGTCGGGGTAAAATGCCTTTAGCCCTTGGGTCGCTATCTTTAATACTGAACCGATAGTGTCCGCTTCATTATAGAAGGGAATACCGACCACAATGTCAGCCTCTACTATTTCTTCCGCTTGGCTTAGCGGTTCTCGCAGAGCCTCTCTGAAAAGTTCCTCGCCCTCCTCAATGGATACCGTTTCCGAAGCGTCTCCACCTGCCTTAGTCTTTAGTCCGGAACCATCTCCCTCTAAACGATTGGCAACGTCATCCTCAAGGTAGTCCGTCATTGCTTACCTCCTGCAAACAGTCAGTTAAAATCGGCTCCTGATCCAATGTAGCCGGATACCCTCAAAAGTTGAGCCATGCCAGTAGATATGAAATTGTCGACTCCGCTCCCTGGTTCAAATTGATTGTCTTCTTCCCGACACCATCA
>DATKVW010000223.1:0-2262 GCA_035529875.1 Dehalococcoidales bacterium
TGTCGGTGTCGGGGTTAGTGTCGGACTGGGTGACGGCGATGGGCTTGGCGTTGGGCTAGGCGCTGGTCCAGCGCAAGCCATTGCTACCATCATCAGGGCTAGGCAAACACTGCCTAGCAACATCAATACTTTTTTCCTTGTCATCTTAGTCTCCTTTCAAAGATTTAGTCAGTCCGCGCGTATATAATCTAATCACCTCATTTCTCACCCCCTTCCGTAGTCTCCTTTAGTAAGTTTTCTATGGCTTTCTGGGCAAGGGGAGAAGGTTTCCCTGCCCCTCTCTCCCAGCGAGCAACTGTTGCCCAGGAGACACCAATCCTCTGGGCCAACTGTTCTTGAGTAAGGTTGAGCCTTACCCTGATAGCTTTAATATCCATAAAAAATACTATAGCACTTTTCAGAGCATGTGTCAACCGCCGTAGATATATATGTTTACGACCATTGACACTAAGGGGAAAAGGTTAGCCTGGTGGATAATAAATGAGGAAAACTTTAGTTGGGGATTAAGATTGGTCTATTATCGTTTTTAAGACGGCAACGATCAGGTTCCGTGCTTGCTCGGGTAGCTTATCAGCCCGGGAAAACTCAAACTTAAGCCGTGGGTCGCTAATTTGTGATTCTTCGCCGTAGTCCATGTCCTCTAACAAGCCGGCTAGCTGCCAGAGGTACTCCCTCTTCACGCCGAGGAAGTCGGCTAAGCGATTTAAGGTAAATATGGTGGGCTGATATTGTCTGTTGATGACATTGTGAACAGTAGCGGGGCTGAGTCCCGCAGCGATCGACAGACCTCTTAAGGATAAATGCTTCTGCTTGCATTGTTGCTTCAAGAAGTCCACCAGCTGCTTGTTCACGTATGTCTCCTGATTATATATAGTCGTAGTCATTCTACCTGAATCCTTTCTAAAAATGAGTAAAAAAATGGATAAGGTGGTTGTCACTTTCATACACGTTGGTAAACCACCCACTTAACATTATCGCCGATAGGCTGACCTTTGTAAGCGACTTTTGTCGCCTTTAGCACCACAAAAGTACCATTACTTTTCACCTATTGACAGGCTAAGGTAGGAGAAATATACTTGCTGTATCTACTGTGGTGTATACTAATAACAACTGCGGTATCAAGGGATAGACAAAAAAGAGCCGAGCCCCGGGTTGCTACCATCGGTTCTCGGCTGAAAGGAGGTTAGATTTCAAACCACCATTCATATTTAGTCTAGCACAGATTAGGGCTTTACCACAAGGTAATAATCTAAAAGAAAGGAGGATTTGCCGTGAAAAGGTTTCTAAAATCGTTCCGCTATGGAAATAAAGGCTTTACGCTAATTGAACTGTTGGTCGTGGTGGCCATCCTGGGCGTCCTGGCAGCAATTGCAATCCCAAATGTTGCTAAATTTATCGGTAGCGGCGCTGTTGAAGCGGCCAATACTGAAGCTGCTGATGTCCAGCTAGCTGTTGTTGCCTATATGGCAGATACCAATTCGAGTACTTTTGGTGGGGAAGTTGGGCCGGAGACTACTACTGGGCCAGCAGTCTTCTTACTTAATGTGGCTAATATGCAGGCAACCTATACCTTCCTGGGTGGCCAAATCACCAGTGTCGTCAAGCTTGCGGACGGAAAGTGGAAAGACCTTACTTGGGATCAAACTACAAAGACCTGGAAAAAGTCGCCTTAAAGTGAGGATAGATACGCAGCCAAACCGGAGTATCAACCTAGTTGCTAGCATAAACAGCTTGCTCTTTATCGGGCTGAACATCCTTGATGTCTTTATAACGAGGTGGACACTGATGAAGGATGGGGAAGAAATGTTTTGGTGGTCCGCCTCGTTTAACTCCAACATCATGGTCAAGGCATTGCTGGCAATGGTGGTCGCTTTTGTTCTTGTTCGGCTGGGTAAAGAAAAACTCCTGCACTACCTAAATGCCGGCATGGGCTTCGTAGTGCTTTGGAATGGCATCAACGTAGTCGCATATCTGGTCGGACGACTCAACTTGGTATAAGTAGCGGGCTCTGCCAGGGGAAGTAAGGACTATGGAATTGGCGAATTCCAGACAGGGTGAAGCCCCCCTCCCGTGTGCTGTCCTTAGCGTAATCGGGCAAGTGGCATCCCGCCTAGTTAAAGAAAGTGATCGATGTCTTATGCTCAAGGCTAAGTGCCCGAAATGCGGCGCCCAGTATGTTGGCTGGGCGCTTTCCAACTTGCAACACCGGAAGTGCTCTAACTGCGGGGAGCACCTTGTGGTATTCGCCACGGGAAAGTCGCA
>DATKVW010000224.1:0-9805 GCA_035529875.1 Dehalococcoidales bacterium
AATTGAAGTAGCTCTAGATAAATTAAATAGGCTGTGATTAACATATCTTCGTTGGTTAGAAAAGTAAATGGAGGTCTATAGTGAAAGCTATTGGAATTGTTGGTAGTCCGAGAAAGAACGGGAACACAGAAATCCTGACCAGACACACCCTGAAGGCGATAGAAGAGGAAGGGGTGAAGACAGAACTTATAAGGTTAGCTGGCTTAGATATTAAACCGTGCAATGCGTGTATGGTCTGTAAAAAAGAAGAGCGGTGTCCTATAGATGATGACCTGTGGTCGATATACACCAGGATGAAACAGGCCGATGCTATAATACTGGCTTCGCCAGTATACTTTGGCTCAGTCTCTGCGCAGATGAAAGCCCTTATGGATAGGGCTGGATATATTGCTATGGGGAATGGGAGGAAGTTTGAGGGAAAGGTGGGCGGACCCTTAGTTGTGGCCCGGCGGGCTGGTCAGAATTTTACTTTTGCTCAGTTGATGTACTGGTTTCACATCGCCGGATTTTTTATGCCCGGCTCGACATACTGGAACATTGCCTTTGGCAGGCAGCCGGGCGAGGTGGAGGGAGATGAAGAAGGGATGACTACAGCGTGGAACTTTGGTAAAAACATCGCCCTTTTAGTTAAGAAGCTGGGGGCATAAGCTCTGGCTAGCTTCAAGGCTGGTAAGGAGCGGTGCCTGAAGCGAATTGAAGTAGCATTAACGAAGTTATCTCGTTAGTGCCACTTTTTCTTGACCAGCCGCAGCCTTTTGTTATACAATTACTCCGCTTTTCGAGTTATACTCTGGCAGGGAGTGAGTTGAAGTACCTTCTCGGCTTACTGGTTGGATTTGAGATATTAGACGGTGTAATGAGCCATTTTCTTATCAGAGGTGGCTTGGCCCGGGAGGGTAATCCCTTTCTGCTGCCTTTAGTAGGCGAGATTAATTTCCTGATAATCAAGGTGGTGGGCGTATTTATCTGTGCTCTTATTCTATGGGACATCTATAAGCGATTCCCCAAGCTGGCGGTGATAACCACCTCAATCTTTGTCACCTTTTACGGAGGGCTTGTTCTCTGGAACTCAAGTTTGTTTCTTCTGGCTTGAATCTAGTATTTTATATCTACCTCACCCCCGTTATCCCCTTTCCATATAGGGTGGTGGGTGGGAAAAGATAATAAAAAATAGTAGTTACTATCAACCTACCCCCTTTTTCCCCCTCCCTTAACAGGGAGGGGGAAATTAGTTTAAAAGAGGGGCTACCGCCCCTCTTAAATACCCTTGAAAATGGGGGTATAATGTGAAGGGAAGGGTTTAAGTGGAGTCTGAAGAGCCGAAATATATTGCCCTGTACCGTTCCGGCGAACTTGAACGCCGGGCGGAAAGGCTTGAAGCGCGTCTGGCATCGTGTGACATTTGCCCCCGGAGGTGCGAGGTCAACCGACTTGAAGGTGAACTGGGCTTTTGCCACTCGGGTCGTTTGCCCATAGTCTCCTCTTTTTGTGCTCACCATGGAGAGGAGCCAGCTCTTTCCGGGAGTCGCGGTTCAGGAACGGTGTTCCTGGGCAACTGCAATATGAGATGTGTCTATTGCCAGAACTACCAGATAAGCCAGAACTGGGAAAAGCAGAGAGCTAACGAGATAGATTGTCATTCCCTGGCGGAGCATATGCTCTACCTTCAGGATGAGCTGGGCTGCCACAATATTAACCTTGTTTCGCCATCACACTTTGTCCCCCAGTTGGTCAGGGTAGTGCTGGAGGCAGTGCCTACGGGGCTTAAGCTCCCACTGGTTTATAATACCAACAGCTATGATGCTATTGAGACTCTAAGGGAGCTTGATGGTATTGTAGATATTTACCTACCCGACCTGAGATATGCCTCTGATGACCGGGCTAACCGGTTCTCGCAGGCTCCGGATTACGTAGCTCAGGCCCGTCAGGCTATCAAGGAGATGTACCGGCAGGTCGGAGAACTGGTGGTTGATGAGTTCGGGGTGGCGCAGCGGGGGGTAATTGTCCGCCACCTTATCCTGCCCAATGGATTGGCGGGCAGCAAGGAGTCTCTCGGCTGGCTGGCGAGGGAGGTTTCTCCCCGGGTCACGGTTAGCATAATGTCGCAGTACCATCCCATGCACCGGGCTAATCAATTCCCCCTGCTGGCAAGACCTGTATCATTGGCTGAGTACGAAGAAGTGCGCCGGGTGATGGAGGGGGTGGGGTTGGAAAATGGCTGGATACAGGAAATGGGAGCCCAGAAAGTGTATTTACCCGATTTTGAGCGTGAAGGGCACCCATTTGTGATTGACAGCTGAAGGCTAGGAGTAACGGGCAGGTTGTCAGTTCTTCCTTTTCCGCTTGGTAAAACCGAAGCGGACCTTCTTACCGTTACGCTTTTTTTCTCCCTTATTCACATTCTCGATGAATGTTTTCAGGTCTATCATTTCTTTATCACTCATAAAATGTCCCTTTTCTGTAAATTGAATAACTGGATAACTTATGGCTAATTGTATCATATAGTTGAGTGCAAAGCCAATTCGAGGCTGTTGCGAAACTCGCCTCAAAGCTGTTTTGCATCACATTGGGAAGTGGTAGAATAGGGATATGGGAGAATTGCCTATTTATCAGTCGGCAAACAGACGGGCATGGGAAGATACAAAAAGGTCTTTCCATAGCATCATGTTCTTCTGGGGAGTGGAGGTAGTGGTAGTGAGTGTATTTATCTACCTAGCGACGATATTTACCCCAGAAGATTCTAGTAGGTTTGTTTCAGCAGCGTACCCAACAGCGGGGGCTATAATTGGAGCAATCGTTGGATTTGGGATAATTTACTTGATAATGCTCTTTAGGGCACCTTATAAACAACGCAATGAGGCACGGATGGCTCTAATCTCCACACCAGGAGCAACCCCAAATTCACCTAAAGTAGCATCTCCCGAACTACATTTTGACCATATTGATTACAAGTTCATTGGAGACGACCCACCACTACTATTTATTCATTGGGATGTAATGCCGACGGGGAATATGCACCTAGAGCAAGCAGAGATTGAAATATTGGGTCGCACAATACCATTCGCTGATTGGAAAACTGAAACTATTAGTCCAAGTGTCACCTTTGGATTTACCAATCACTGCGAAATTAAGGGTAAATTATCAACGGGCAATCACGATATTCGTATTCTAGTCTATGCGAACCGACAGTGGTGGGCATCAGATTGGCAAACTATAATTTATTCTCCGTTAGCTCTTGATAAGGGAGCTTCCCAGACTGAATAAGTTTAAGTAGTGTGTCTTGGAATAGATATGGATTATTAGGCATACACACACTGCCTAACAGAGAATACTTGATTACTCATAGCACTATGCAAGGCTTGGGTTACTCTCTTAGACTTACTCTGTCTGGCACCTGGGGCAGAAGTAGCTGCCGCGGTTGCGGACAACTATCCGCTCAATAGGAGTGCCACAGGCAGGGCAGGATTTGCCGCTGAGGCGGTGGGCAACCTTAAACTGAAAGTGGGCTGTCCCTGTTTCACCACTGGGGCGAAAATAGGTGTTGGTGCTGGCTCCTTTATTACCAATGCCCGACCATAATACCTGCTGAATGGCATGGTGGAGTCGTTCTACCTCGTCCGGGGAGAGGCTTCCTCCTGGTCTTAGCGGGTGAATTCGGGCAGCAAACAGGGCTTCATCGGCATACATATTGCCGATGCCAGCGATAACACTCTGGTCTAAAAGAATAGCTTTTATCGGTGCGGTGCGGTTTTGCAGGCGCCTGTTCAGGGTTTGCCGGGTAAAGTCAGGTTCCAGAGGCTCAGGACCAAGCTTTTTCACCACTTCGCTCTCGTTTTCTGCCAGCCACATTACCCCCAGTTTGCGCGGGTCACGGAAGTAAATCCCGGTTTCGTTATCTAAGTAAAGGATGGCACGGATAAATTTATCAGGTCCAGCCGAGGCTGGCTTGAGTAGCAGCGAGCCGGTCATTCTCAGATGGATAATCAGCACTTCACCACTGCTGAGGTTAAAGATGAGGTATTTGCCCCGCCGGGTTATTCCCGTTATCCTTTGCCCGATGAGATGTGAGCAAAATTCTTCCACTGAAGGCTGATGTACCATTTTAGGCCAGAACAGGGTAACGCCGGTAATGTGATGATTGATTATGTAGGGCGATAGCTCGTTTTTTATGGTCTCTACTTCAGGGAGTTCAGGCATTTTTATTACCTAACCTTCTTTTTCTCTGCTGAATATTATGGTATAGAACGATAGTCGGGGCAAGCAATAATCCACCGAGGAGGAAGCTGCCAAGCACGTCGCTGAGCCAGTGTGCTCCCAGGTAAATACGAGACGCAGCGGTGAGAAGGATAAGCAGTATTAGCAGAGACCGCAGAACCCAAATTACTGCTGGCTGTTTCACCAATCTTGGAACCAGATAGAAAAGAATGCCATAGAAGACAAAAGCATAAACAGTATGCCCGCTGGGGAAACCAGGCCCACTGTTCTCCACCAATACTTGAACAAGTTGATTATCGGGGCGAGGTCGCCCAATCAGCAATTGTAGCAGCCAATTAAGTAGTGCTGCAGAGCTGGTTAGAGCGGCAATGAAGATAGGTTCAAGCTTCCGACCTGATGCCCACAGGCCAATGACAAGCAGGGTAACTATGATAGCTGCTGGAATCAGAGAGCCAATATAGGAGACTGCTTTCATTACCGGATGAAAAAGGGGCAAATAGATTCCCTGCAACCATAAGCTTGAAGTGATATCGCCGGGGAAATAGGAAAATTTATGAGCAAAGTAGCATAGTAAGCCGAATAAAATGAGGCAGAAGGCATAAATGCCAGCACGAAGCCTGTTCATTTACCTAGCTTATTTCATCTCCCCCCAGTTGTTGCCGGTTTTAATGTCAACTTTCAGCGGCACGCTAAGCTTTAAAGCCGATGACATTATCCGGGGCACCAGTTTTTCCATCTCCTCCAGCTCTTCTTGAGGCACCTCAAGGATAAGCTCGTCGTGCACCTGGAGCAGCATTTTGCTTTTTAGCCGGCCTTTTTCCATCTCCCGGTCCAGGTTTATCATGGCTACCTTGATGATGTCGGCAGATGTGCCCTGCACCGGCATATTTATCGCCATACGCTCGGCGGCTTCTCTTACCTGCCGGTTAGACGAGTTTACTTCGGGAATAAAGCGTCTCCGCCCCAGTAGCGTTTGGACATAGCCCCTTTCCCTTGCCTGTTCTTTGGTGGACTCAAGGTACTGCTTTACCCCGGGATATTTAGCAAAGTAGGTGGCGATGAACTGAGTAGCCTCTTCCCGGGATAGCTCGGTTGCCTGCTCCAGTCCGTAGTCGCTCATACCGTAGATAACGCCGAAATTAACTGTTTTCGCCAGACGGCGCATGTCTGGAGTTATCTGTGAGGCGTCTATCCCGAAGAGCTGGGCGGCAGTGGCGGCGTGAATATCCTCATCCCGGTGAAAGGCATTTAGCAGGCTGGGGTCTTGGGACAGGTGAGCCAGGGCACGGAGGTCAATCTGGGAGTAGTCTCCAGCCACAAAGTAAGAGCCGGAGGGAGCGATAAAAGCCTGCCTGACTTGCTTGCCGAATTCCCCACGGACCGGGATATTCTGCAGGTTGGGCTCGCTTGAGGAAAGGCGTCCGGTAGCTGTTCTGGTCTGGTTAAAGCTGGTGTGTATCCTGCCCGTTTTGGGATTGATTAAGCCGGGCAGAGCGTCAACGTAGGTTGACTTAAGTTTGGCTAGCTGGCGATAGTCCAGGATAAATTCTATTATGGGGTGGGTGCCGCGCAGTTCTTCCAGCACTTCCGCCCCGGTGGAGTAGCCGCTCTTTGTTTTGCGGGCTGGCGGCAGCTTCAGTTCCTGAAACAGGACGGAACTCAACTGCTGGGGTGAATTTACGTTGAAGCGGTGACCGACGCTGTTATATATCTCTGCTTCTAGCTTGAGCACTCGTTCACCGAGGTGGTGTGACATCTCCCGTAACAAGTCCGTATCCAGGGCAACCCCGTTTCTTTCCATGCGGATGAGCACCGGCACCAGCGGCATCTCTACCTCGGAGAACAGTTGCCACAGTCCCTGTTGCCTTAGTTCTTCGTTCAATAATTCGGCTAGCCTCAGGGTCATATCAGCATCAGCGCAGGCGTAGTCGGCGGCTTGCTTTATCTCAACCTGCGACATAGAGAGCTGTTTGGCACCTGAGCCGATAAGAGCTTCAATAGGCGTCATTTCAATACCCAGCTTGCTGAAGGCGAGAGCTTTCAAGCCCAGGGATTTCTCACTGAGCAGGTAGGCGGCGAGTATGGTATCAAAGGTCAGATTGTTGACAGTTATGCCGTGTTCTGTCAGCACGGTCATATCATACTTGCTGTTGTGGGCGATTTTGGTCAGGGTGGTATCTTCCAGGAGAGGTCTGAGCCGGTTAATGACCTGTTCCAATGGCAATTGTTCCACTTCTCCCCAGCCGACATGCCCGAGGGGAATGTAATAAGCCTCGCCGGGGGCTGGCGACAGGGATATGCCAACCAGCTGGGCTAGCATCGGATTCAGACTTGTTGTCTCCGTGTCAAGGGCAAAGGTCTTAACTGCCGACAGGCGGCTCATAAGCCCATCAAGGGCAGGGGCATTGTTTACAATGCGATAGTCTTTCGGTAACGGCTCGGTTTTAACTTTAACGAGGCTCTCCGAAGCGGATATTGCCGTTTCGGGCAGTTTTGGTAGCAGGCTGGAAAACTCCAGCTCGCGGAAAAGCTCGGTTACCTGGTTTCGGTCATACTGGCTGAACCGGCAGCTATCAAGGTTAAGGGTAACTGGAATCCGGGTAACAATGGTCGCCAATTCCTTACTCTGGCGAGCCACAGCTTCATTCTGCTGTAGTAGCGTCTGGAGTTTGGTTGGGGTCACTTCGGCTATACGAGCATAGATTTCCTCTACCGAGCCGAACTGCTGGAGGAGCTTGACGGCAGTTTTCTCACCGATGCCAGGCACACCGGGGATATTGTCTGAGGGGTCACCCACCAGTCCTTTAAAATCGGCAATCTGCTCCGGCTTGATACCATATTTCTGGATGACAGCAGACTCATCATAGAGCATGGTGTCGCTGAAGCTACTTCTGGGTCTGGGGTAAAGCACCTTTGTCCTGGGTGATACCAGTTGCATGGCATCGGCGTCACCGGTAACGATAATAGTGTCAATGTTCTGCTTATCAGCCTGACTGCTGAGAGTGCCTAAGACATCATCGGCTTCGTAGCCCTCAAGCTCAAATATGGGGATATTAAAGGCTTGAACCAGCTCTCTTACCCGCCCCATCTGGTTGACCAGTTCATCCGGGGTTGGCGGGCGCTGCGCTTTGTACTGGTCAAAGAGTTCATGCCTGAAGGTGGGTCCTTTCATATCAAAGGCAATGGCGTAGTGGGTGGGTTTCAGCTCATTTATTGTCTTGAGAAGCATAAGGGCAAAGCCGTAAACGGCACTAACCGTCTCACCGGTTTTACTCACCGTTAGAGTTGTGGTCTTTTCAAAGGCGTGGTAAGCACGGTGGGCGATGGCGTTACCATCAAACAGAACCAAAAGAGGCTTTTGCATAGTCTAATTATAGCAGAGGAAGGAGATTTAAGTTAGGAGAATAAGAGATTGTTTATCAACCTCACCCCTGATTAAGTAGGCTCCTGTCCTCAGAGGGGGAAGAGATTTTGAGAGAGGCGTCACCCCTCTCTTATCTACACTCCCCCTTCCCTTATTAAGGGAAGGGGGTCAGGGGGATAGGTTGCTAATTTAAAACCTCCTATTAATTAAGTTGCCTTTTCGTGGTATACTGTAGGGCATATAGGGGATGGTTTGATGAAGAAAGACTTGGTTTCCATATCCGACCTGACTGGTGATGATATTCGCTTACTCCTATCAGATGCTGTGGATATGAAAGCCAGGGGCTGGTTTTCACTGCTTGACCGGAAGACCTTAGTCATTATGTTTGAGAAGCCGTCACTGCGGACCCGGGTGAGCTTTGAGGTGGCGATGCGGCAGTTGGGAGGGCATACCGTCTATCTATCTCCGGCTGAGGTCAGTCTGGGGAAACGTGAGTCGGTTCCGGATGTGGCTCAGGTGCTCGGTCGCTATGCGGATGCCATTGCTGCCCGTACCTTTTCTCACCAGACGATAGAGGTTCTGGCTAAATATTCAGCGGTGCCGGTGATAAATGCTCTGTCTGATGTGGAACACCCCTGTCAGGCTCTGGCTGACCTTCTTACCATTTACGAAAAAAGGGGAGAACTGGACGGCTTGACCTTAGCCTTTGTTGGTGACGGCAATAATGTGGTGCAAAGCCTTCTGCTGGCGGCTTCGCTGGTGGGGATGAATTTCAGGATTGCTTCTCCGAGTGGCTACACTGTTCAGGAGGCAATATTGAATCTGGCTCGGGGTTACGCAGCTACCAGTGGTGCTGAGATACTTTGCACCGGGGAACCGCAATTGGCGGTTAGTGGGGCTGATGTGGTTTATACCGATGTCTGGACGAGCATGGGACAGGAAGCTGAGGCTGAGGAAAGGCGCCGTATTTTTGCCAACTATCAGGTAAACACTGAGCTTCTGTCTTTAGCCAAGGAGGATGCCATATTGATGCACCCCTTGCCGGCACATCGCGGTGAGGAGGTGACCGATAGCGTTTTAGATAGCCCTAGGTCAGTGGTTTTTGACCAGGCAGAGAACAGGATGCACCTAAACAAAGCGTTGCTGGCGGAGATGCTGGGTGGTCTGGAGATGCTGACCGGCTATCGGTAGGAGATTGGCATGTATGTAGTTAAAGTCATAGTAAAGTGGGGGTGGTGTCCTGTCTTAATAACGGCGGTGGCGGTGGTTGCCGTTACATATGACTGGCCATTGGAGGCAGTAGTCCCGGTTTTAGTCATTCTACTGGTTATCGGCTTGGTGGTGGCGATAATCGGAGCCAGGGAGAAAGAATTACATCGTTCCTCGCTGAAGCTCAGGCAGATGGTGGGATATTTCAATCGTCGTTTTATGGGCGATTCCTCTTTATCTATCTTTGCTATTATAGATAGCCTGTTCAATATTGATAACCCCAGGTTGTGGGAATGGGCACGGACTTATGATATCGCCCGGCGTATTTTCAATGGCTGGTGCAACAGCTTTATGGGGAGAGTGGAGAGCGATATTAGAGCCAAAAAGTTTGACACTAATCTGCGCAACTACATAAACGAGCTGTGGTTGGTGAACAGCCACTATTTTGAGTTTATAGAGCAGTTTTATGAGGTAGCGGAGAAGATTGAAATCCCGCGAGAAACCATAGGCCAGTATAACCGGTTCGTAATGGAGTATAATGCCTTTGTCAACGATTTCAGGGATAACATTGGCGAGCTAAGGAAGACGTTTAGAACTGAGATTGAGCCTCCCAGTGTGAAGCTGGCTAGAGAATTGCCGGAGGTGAAGCCTGTTCAGACTAGCCAGGAGGGAGAGACGAAGCCTCCTCAAACCGGGCAACGTAAAGGATATTACCTGTAACCGGCTTTCGGGGAGGTAAGGGTGAGCAAGCCTAACCTAGAGTGATGTTCTTTATCCTACCTCACCCCCTTAGTCCCCCTCTCCTTCGAAGGAGAGAGGGGGAGATAAAGAAAAGAGGGGCTTCACCCCTCTTCCTTAGGTATCACCCGATAAAAGGGGTTAGAATGAGCATTATGTGTGAAGTAGCCTTGTCCTGTGGGATAGCAGGCGGAGGTGAGAAACGCCCGATTGAGAAGGTCAAAGGTGAAAAAGTTGATTAGCTTCTCCAGTATAATTCTGATGACTCTGTTGCCATTA
>DATKVW010000225.1:0-2203 GCA_035529875.1 Dehalococcoidales bacterium
AAGGAGCTCGAGGAAGAAATCAGGTCGGGTAAGGTTGAGGTCCTACAGGTTACCTCTGAAGAAGCCCTGCAGCTCCTGCAGGAAGCCGGTGCCACTGACCAGGTTGAATTCCCATCAGCTCTAGTTCAGGATGAAAAGGGAGTAAGGCTCTGCCAGGTCTATCGGACCAAGGATATCACACTATCCAAATGTGGGGATGAGATTATCGCCATCAGGGAAACTAAAGAGGAGACTCCCGCTACCCCTCTGACTGAAACACTGATTCCATAACCCACCGGTTAATATAAGACTCAAAGTATGACCGCTTTTGACCGCGGGCAAACTCGGCATATCTCCCCGAGGCACTCACCACCCTGAAACCATTCACCCCATCGTCCTCGATAGTGACCTCAGACGTCGCATCAGCTCCTCTCGGGCGCAGGGTCAGGCGGCTGCCATTATCCTCAATAGAAAAGCCATTCACGCTGATCTTCTTTAACAGCTCCCCCTTTGCTTTACCATTCATTGCCGGCAGCTGAGCAAAGACCGGCGCAGCCGCTTGATCTTTCTTCTTCGATTTTGCCTTGCTCTTGAGAGAATTATAATTCTCCTGGTAGTTACCGTCAGCGAATAGCCCGCAGCGGCAGCGACCAAACTCTTTGATATCCTCCTTAACAAAAGCACAGGGACAGCTAGGCCGGCTTGGGACACAGGGGCAGCCCCCTTTCTTTATCACCAGGTCAGCCCACTGATAGGGATCCTGCCCCGGGTGAATATGGAGTTTACTACGCTCGGCATATTTAATGATGCTTTCAGCAATCTGATCTCTGGTCCTGGCCATGTCTCAATTATACCACTTACCCGGGGACTTGACAGCCTCCCCAGGCTATGCTATCCTAAAGCTATATAAGATATTATACATTTTATAGGGGAGGAATATCAAGCAACAATGAATGAACACTTGGAAAATCTAAAACTCGTATTAACCTCACCCCGGCGTCGCGCTCCAGACACTCTTACCACCTACCTTTCCATCGCCGGCCAGTATCTGAACTGGCTGGGGGATCGGCTACCCCCTGGGGAGATAGACCTGCGCCGATACTTTGCTGAGCGAAAGGATGGGGGAATCTCTGACAATAGCCTCAGGACCTGGTTCCAAGCACTCAAGAAACTTTATAATGCCAACCATTGGGAGTGGCCGCTATCCCCGGACGATAGACCCGAGTCTTCTGAGGTGGCAGGCCAACCGCCTTTCACGAAAGAAGAGGTTATTCAGTTAATTAACAAGCGGGACAAGTATACTCATAATGAGTGCTTCTACCTGGCCATCGCCACCATCTATTGTCCAAGGCGCATCGAGCTGGCGAGAATCACTGGGAGGAGCATTAAGAACAATACTATCTACATCGACACAGCCAAGAAGGGAAGGAAGATTACCCATCTCATCCCTGATGAAATAATGCCGGTAATCAAAGCGTACAGGCCAGGGGAAAAGGATGTATCGACATTGTCAGCTACCTTCCACAGGATATGCGTGAAAGGCCTGGGCAAGGTAAAACCAGGCTATGGCTTCCACTCCTTCCGCACTACAAACGGCACTCTGGTGCCAATAGGGCTGGCTAAGGCTGATAAGCCATTAACGCTCTGGGGAGAGTTTATGGGTTGGAGCAAGAAGTCAATCGGGGCTACTTTCTTTGGGACGCCTATGGCTGGTGTTTATGGTAGACCAGAGCTGGTAAGCACCGACCCCTACTTTATTGACAGGGAAGTGTTTGAAGTACACCCCTTCCTGAAACAATGGGGAGTAAATGATTGACCTAACCTGAAAACCGCCCAGATTTTGATTAAGGGGCGTCGTTTCTCCATCAATAGGAGCGACGCCCCTCTTTTTTATCAATTTTATATGTGGATTTTTCAATTTTATATCTAAAAAAAAATATTTTCAAAAATAATGCCAGATACTATTGACAATGTATAAAAAACCTGTCATCATAACTAGGTTAGATATAAATACAGTTATATCAAACCAAATTAGCACCTTAATAAAAACCACTTACCGCAAACCTAGCGGGTGAAGGTCATAGGTGAATAGATAATGAAGGGTAACGCCTTCAAAGTTGAAAGCCGTTGATTTAGTGGTCATACAGAATAGTTCAACCTAGTGTTAGTGTGGCTATGCTCAATAAGAATAAAGAGAGGTATTGAGCATAATGGAAAGTCCTAG
>DATKVW010000226.1:0-9052 GCA_035529875.1 Dehalococcoidales bacterium
CCTACTATAATGAGGAGCTCGGTGAGTGGGTCAATCTGACTTCTTATGTTGACATCTGGGCTAATTCCGTAACAACAGAAATAAGTCATCTTACCACCTTCGCTATCCTGGGTTACCCCCGCCCCGCTGCTTTTGTTGCCAGTGACCTCTCCATAACTCCTGACGAGGTTAATACCGGTGAAGAGGTAACCATTAGCTTCACCATCACCAATGCCGGCGGCATCACCGGCAGCTATGAAATACCCCTCAGGATAGACGGAGCAATAGAAGCGACTCAAGCAGTAACACTGGTAGGCGGTATCAGTAGAGAGATAACATTCACCACTGTCAAGGATACTGCCGGAACTTTTACCGTAACTACTAACGGTCTATCCGGCACATTTACCGTTAAGGCAATTCCAAGACCAGCTGCTTTTACCATCGATGCATTAAGCATATCTCCTGCTGAGGTTGACATCGGGGAAAGCGTAACCCTCAGTACCCGGATTACCAATACCGGTGACCTCACCGGTAGCTACAAAGTGACCCTTGGGATAGACGGAGCAGCGGTGACGACTAGAAATGTGACTCTGGCTGGTGGCGCCAGTCAGATGCTAACCTTCACCACCTCCGAGGATACCGCTGGAACCTACACAGTAACCGTTAACAGTAAATCAGGAACATTTACCGTTAAGGCACCGCCCAGCCCGTTTAACTGGTGGCTTATTGCTCTCACCATTGTTGTTGTCATCCTTGCCGGCTGGGGTATCCGCAAACGAATTCATCACCGAAGAGCCTAAGAACCTACTAGTCCAACACAAAATTTTATGCCGTGAATTGACAATTGTTAAGATTCGTGCTATACAATTCTATTTATGAAGGGAAGGGGGAGTATAAGTAAGAGAGGGGCTTCGCCCCTCTCAAAAGTCTCTTCCCCCTCTCCTTTGAAGGAGAGGGGGATAAAGGTGGTGAGGTTAATAAATCATCTATATTCCCAACTCGGAGCGGATACGGAGAAAACTCATCAGGTTATCACGGTCAACCAGCCCGATAACTCTACCCTCACTGACTACGGGCATCTGGTCTATTCCGTACTCCTGCATCTGCTCCACCACGCTTAGAGCACTCTGGCCAGAATGAGCTACGCTTAGCTTTTCAACCGGGGTCATCGCCTCCCTTACCCGAGTTATACCCCAATCTGGGTGGGGAATAGCCTTAATATCAGGCAACGTTAATATCCCTTCCAGTCTGCCTTCGTCAGCCACTAATGAATAGTGACGCCCGCTGGTAAAGATATTACCCGCAACCAGCTGGGCAACGGTAACATCAGGCGAGACAACCGGGAAATTAGATGTCATTACCTGTGCGGCGACCAGACCACGGAGGCTCTCTTGCCACTGAGCCTGATGATAACTGATGGAAGCCGCATTTGCTATGAACCAGCCAATGAAAGCCAGCCACAGACCACTAACCCACTCGTGAAGAGCAAACATTATTAAGATGCCACCGGCGATAAACAGATAGCCAACACCCTGCCCCATTCGTGTAGCAATTCGGGTGGAGCGCTTATAGTTACCGGTAACTCGCCACAGGATGGAACGGAGAACACGCCCACCATCCAGAGGGAAACCCGGAATTAGATTGAACACCGCCAGTATCCCGTTTACCTGCGCCAGCCAGAGAGCCATAGCAGCTATAGGCTCGTTTACATCCCGAATAAATAGCCAGAGCAGACCAAACAAGCTACCAATCACCAGGCTGCAGGCAGGACCGGCAGCTGCCATCTTTAGCTCGGTAACCGCTTTTGCCGCCTCTCTGGTTATTTGAGCCACCCCACCAAAAACAAACAGGGTGATACTCCTCACCGGAATGCCATTAACCCTGGCAACAAGGCTGTGAGCTAACTCGTGGGCAACCACCGAGGCGAAAAATAACAGACTGGTGGTGACACCAACCACCCAGTAAATTAAATGAGACCAACCGGGGTAAATGCTGGGGAAGTATAACCGGGATAGAGAAACAGTTATCAGAATAAATATTATGAACCAGGTATAATGCAACCGGAACTGTATGCCAAAGACCCTGCCCAGATTAAAGGCACTGCCCGTTTTAATTATCGCCTTAACCCAATTCCTCATAAAGCTTGTTTGCTGACCTCACCCTCTTAAACACCCCCTTCCCTTAATAAGGGAAGGGGGACAAGGGGATAGGTTGCTAAATAATCTCCATAGTATTAAGTAGTATAAAACATATTACCAAGGTTATCACCTATAAGTTTGAGAGCAACGTTCCGCAATGGAGGATGGTATAGTTGTGTATTCGGTATTACAGATTCTGCGGAACTAGTCAAAAGAAGCCAGTGCCTTTCTCAACTCAAACAGGGCAGTCGAGACGGCTCGACGCCTCACTCGAGCCCTACCCCCGGGGAAGTAATCGGTAATGGTCTTCTTATTGCTGCCATCGTCGATACCAATATATATAGCACTAAATGGTCTCTTTTCTACATCACTTGGTTCGTCGGTGCCGGTTACACCAATCCCAATATCAGCTCCTAAGCGCAATCGCGCCGTCTCAGCCATAGCCTGTACCGCCTCAGTGCTGGCAGCACCATACTTAGCGATAGTTTTAGCATCAACACCACAGGTTATCAGAGCTTCATCGGAACAGGCTATCAGCCCACCTTTAAAACATGTGTCGGCAACAGCAGCCTCAGTAATGGTAGCCATTAATAAGCCTCCGGTGTAGCTCTCCATAACCGCCAGGCTCCATCCTCTTTCCGCCAGCATATGCCCGACCACAGCCTCCAGCGTATCACTATCACTTCCCCAGATGTGTTCACCCAAAATCTCTCTAATTTTGGCTTCACCCTGAGCAACCATCTCCTCTGCCTGCTTCTGATGCTGAGCTTTGGCGGCCAAGCGCAAATGAATGCCGTCAATCTTGGCATAAATGCCCAGGGTGGGATTAGCCGAAGAAAGCAAAGGGGAAACCAGCTCGCCCACCGTTGCTTCACCTAAACCAAAGGCCTTGATGGTCCTGGAAACAATAATCGCACCAACGGCACACTGACGTAATCGGGGTAGAATCTCCTGGTGCCACATATGTTGCATTTCTACGGGTGGACCGGGCATGGCAATCAATATGTGTTTATCCTTATCCACCCACCACCCGGGGGCAGTACCGTGTATATTGTGGATAGCCTCAGCAGAAGGGATAAGGGTTGCCTGCTTTATGTTAGAAACAGGCATCTCTATACCCCGTTGCGTGAAAAATTCCTGCAGCTCACACTCTAAAGCGGGGGCAACCTCTGGTTTCTCCCCCAACATCTCACCTATTGCCTCACGGGTCAGGTCATCCTCGGTGGGACCCAGGCCTCCAGTAATCAGAATGATGTCGGAACGCTGCCAGGCACGTTTTAGCACCTCCACCAGTCTAGCCCGGTTGTCACCTACCTGTGAAATCCAATAGAGGTCTACCCCCAATTCGGGTAGCTGGCCAGCCAAAAAGGAAGCGTTAGTGTCAGTTATCTCGCCTAGAAGAAGCTCTGTGCCTACAGAAATAATTTCTGCTCTCATTAAGATATCGCCAGTTGCTGTAAAACTCCTATAGCGACCTCAGCGGCTCGCTTCCCGGAGAGAAGCATGCCCCCAAAGGTAGGTCCCATACGGGGTAATCCGTAAACACTGGCTACCGCCATACCGGTCACAATTAATCCGGGATAGACCTCACCAGTATGCTCCACCACAGCATCTTCCGATTTTTCAATCCAAGATGCCCCTTCCCCAGCTATCTTGAGGGCTCCCCTCCGCTCCAGCTTCCTCGCCACGCAGGCTTCGTGCCCGGTAGCATCAATCACCACCTTTGTTTCCAGAGGTATCGGGTCAAGAGCAGAAACCTCCCTGGGGAAATAGGCAATAGGACTCCAGTTAACCAACACCCCAGCTACTCTATTGTTTTCACGCACCACCAAATCTTCTACCAGGGTCAGGTTAAAAATTTTAACTCCGGCATCACAGGCAGCACCAATAAGCTTGGAACAGGCATGAGGGGCATCAGCCACATACAAGCCCTCACTGGCACAATCATAGGGCACATTCAGTTCATCGAGAAACTTCTGTGCTGGCGCCCTAAAGGTAACTTTGTTCATAAAATAACCCCCCACCCAGAAACCACCACCCAGATAGTTGTTCCTCTCTACAATAACAACCTTAAGCCCCGCCTTACCCAGCTCTCGCCCGGCGACGAGTCCACTGGGCCCGCCACCGACAATAATGACATCACTATCAACATACTCCTCAAACTGGCGTAGAAAACTAGTTACAATAGCCCGTGCTACTTCTCCTTCACCAACCGGGTAAAATAAAGTCACTTTCGCACTCCTTTCTATGAAATTAGAAGCCAGACCTAGGGGCAGAAATACCTAGATACTTTTCCATTAGTGCCATGGCACAATAAGGACCACACATACTGCAAGTTGAGCCAGCAGCGGCGTGCTTGCGATGAATCCGCCGGGACAGCTCCGGGTCCAGTGAGAGCCTAGCCTGCTCCTCCCAGTCAAGCTTCTTCCGCGCCACGGACATCTTATCATCCCATTCCTGAGCACCGGTTACCCCCTTAGCTATATCACCAGCGTGAGCGGCGATGCGCGAGGCTATTACTCCCTGCTTCACATCATCAGGGTCGGGCAAACAAAGGTGCTCTGCCGGGGTAACATAGCACAGAAAATCGGTGCCCGCAGCAGCGGCGACAGCACCCCCTATAGCACCAGTGATATGGTCATAGCCGGCGGCAACATCGGTCACCAGTGGACCCAACACATAAAACGGAGCCCCTTTACATATCGCCTTCTGTAACCGGACATTAGCCTCAACCTGATGCAGGGGCACATGTCCCGGACCCTCAACCATTGCCTGGACACCGGCTTGCCGAGCCCGTTTTACCAGCTCCCCAATAACCAGCAACTCCTCAATCTGAGCCCGGTCAGTGGCATCAGCCAGGCTACCGGGACGCAATCCATCACCAAGGCTCAGGGTTACATCAAACTGTTTAGCTATGTCCAGCAGACGGTCATAATACTCATAAAGAGGATTCTCCCGCTCGTTGTGAAGCATCCAACCTATAAGGAAAGCACCCCCGCGGGAAACAACATCGGTTACCCTTCCCTGCTCCTTCAACCGGGCAACCGCCGAACGGGTTACTCCACAGTGCACCGTCAGGAAGTCAACACCATCACGCGCATGCTCCTCAATCACCGCAAACAGTTCGTCAACGGTCATCTTGACTATGGCGCCATGCCTATCTATAGCTTCAATTCCCACTTGATAAATGGGCACTGTTCCTATCGGCACCGAGCTGGCGGCAATAATCTCCCGCCGAATTGCTGATATATCGCCACCGGTTGATAAATCCATAACAGTATCAGCACCAAAATCAATAGCCACTCGCAGCTTTTCCATTTCAACATCCAGGTTACAAAAGTCGGCAGATGTCCCGATATTAGCATTGACCTTGGTTTTGAGTCCCTGACCTATGCCGCAGGGAACAAGGTTAGCATGATTGGTATTAGCCGGGATTACTATCGTTCCTCCAGCCACACCCTGCCGAATAGATTCGGCCTCTACTCCCTCGCACTGCGCCACCGCCTCCATTTGAGGTGAGATAATACCTTGTTTAGCTAACTCCAGTTGAGTCATAACCACCTCCACAAAAAAATAAAACCAAGGGCATTGGCGTTTTCTCAGACCCCTGGTCTAAGCTACTGCCGCTTCCCTACGCTCGCATTATCGAGTTCAGGTTCACAGGGTTGGCATCCAACCGCCTCTCAGCCGCTGAGCACCCCTAGCTGGCAGACAGATTATTCTTTATTTTTAATAATGATACCATATTATAGCCTGAAACGCAACGCACCCAAATCCACCCAGCCTTCCATAGGCTTGATAAACAAGCTAAATGAGAGTAGAATATATTAAAAGTAGCGAGTTTGAAATAGACAAGGAGAGAAGATGAAAAGGGGTACATGGAAGGTTAAGACTGGGTTAGCTCAAATGCTAAAGGGCGGAGTGATTATGGATGTAGTCACCCCGGAGCATGCCAGGATTGCCCAGGAGGCAGGCGCCTGCGCGGTGATGGCACTGGAGAGAGTGCCTGCCGATATACGAGCTGCCGGTGGTGTCGCCCGTATGGCTGACCCCACCGTTATTGAAGCCATTATGAAGGCAGTGTCCATACCGGTAATGGCTAAATGCCGCATAGGTCACTTTGTCGAGGCTCAACTGCTAGAGGCTATGGGTGTTGACTACATTGATGAATCTGAGGTGCTTACCCCGGCTGATGAAGCACACCATGTCTGGAAACACGATTTTAAGGTTCCTTTTGTTTGTGGCTGCCGCAACCTGGGTGAAGCTTTACGCCGTATTGCTGAGGGAGCGGCTATGATTAGAACGAAAGGTGAAGCCGGCACCGGCAATATCGTCGAAGCTGTCAGACATATGAGAGCGGTGATGGGCGGCATTCATCAACTGGTAAACATGCCCCAGGATGAGCTTATGGCACAAGCCAAGGAAATGGGAGCTCCTTTCCAACTGGTAGAGGAAATACACAAGACGGGGAAACTGCCCGTAGTTAATTTCGCTGCTGGCGGAGTGGCGACTCCTGCCGATGCCGCCCTGATGATGCAACTGGGTGCTGACGGTATCTTCGTTGGCTCGGGTATATTTAAATCCAACAACCCTGAACCCAGAGCTAAAGCCATTGTCAAGGCAACCACCAATTTCCAAGACCCGGCAATCCTTGCTGAGGTCTCCAAGAATCTGGGAGAAGCCATGCCCGGGCTGGATATAAAGCAAATCCCTGCCGAGGAACTGCTAGCAACTAGAGGATGGTAATATGAAAATAGGTGTCCTTGCCTCGCAAGGAGCCTTTGTTGAGCATATAGCGATAATGCGTCAGCTAGAGGTAGAAGCCTTGCCCGTCCGCCTGCCCCGAGAATTTGCCGGTCTGGACGGGCTAATTATTCCCGGAGGGGAAAGTACCTCCATCAGTAAGCTGATGCGTGCCTATCACCTGCTGAGCAAGGTAAGAGAACTGGCTCACGAAGGACTGCCAATATTTGGCACCTGTGCCGGCTTGATACTCCTCGCCAAGGGGATTTCAGATTCAGATACCGTACCTCTGGGAGTAATGGATATAAGAGTAAGACGTAACGCCTTTGGTCGACAGAAGGACAGCTTTGAAACCGAACTCTCCATACCGGTGCTGGGAGAAAAGCCCTTCCCCGGTATCTTCATTCGAGCCCCGATAATTGAACAAGTAAACAATGGAGTAGACATACTAGCCAAGTTAACTGACAGCACTATCGTAGCTGCCAGACAAGGAAAGTTATTAGCTTCTACTTTTCATCCCGAGCTGACCAATGACCTGAGATTTCACCAGTATTTTCTGGACATTATTGCTGAACAAAAGTAAGTTTCATCGGGAGGAACACTATTGCAAAAGGTAATCACCGATGACCTGGACGCTTTGCTTGATATTTTACCGTCCCATATTCGTCAGCCATTACACCGTCAAAAGGATATTAGTGAACTGCTGGAAGTAGTCCTGGATTTGGGGCGTCCCCCAGAAGCTCGCTTTCTCCAGAGAGAGATAGTACTTAACCCCAAAGAGGTTGGCGATGAGGAGATTAATTATGTAACTTCCCGCCTCAGTAGCTTCGGGGATGACAATCGGGCAGGAATTGAGCGCACCCTACACCGCATCTCAGCCATCCGCAACCGCAAAGGACATATTGTCGGGCTTACCTGCCGTGTCGGTAGAGCCGTATTCGGCACCATAAAAATCATTGAGGACCTTGTCCAGTCAGGGAAAAATATTCTGCTATTAGGTCGCCCCGGAATTGGCAAAACGACCATGCTCCGCGAGGTAGCCCGGGTCCTGGCCGGCGACTTTAACAAACGGGTAATCATCGTTGATACCTCTAACGAAATTGCTGGCGATGGTGATATTCCCCACCCTGCCATCGGACATGCCCGGCGGATGCAGGTAACCACCCCCACCAAACAACATGCGGTAATGATTGAAGCCGTAGAAAACCATATGCCCGAGGTAATCGTCATTGATGAAATCGGCACTGAGCTTGAAGCCCAGGCAGCCCGAACCATCGCTGAGCGTGGCGTGCAGCTTGTCGGCACCGCCCACGGTAACACGCTGGAAAACCTGATGATGAACCCCACCCTGTGCGACCTCATCGGAGGTATCCAGTCGGTAACCCTGGGTGATGAAGAAGCCAAACGCAGGGGCACACAGAAATCCATACTGGAGCGCAAGTCACCACCTACCTTTGATATTGTGGTTGAAATTCAAGAACGGGACAAGGTAGCCATTCACCCTGATGTCAGTGAAGCAGTTGATGCGAGCCTGCGGGGTCAATCCATAGCCACCGAAATCCGCTGGCTGGATGAGACCGGAGAGGTTAGAATAGAAAAGGAAACGCCGGTTACCATCAAGAAAACGACCAGAGGTAAAGCTCTGGTCAAAGGAGATAAGCCACCCACACTTTATCTCTTCGGGGTAAACCGGGCACGACTGGGGCAGATAGCCAAAGAGAGGCAGCTAAGTCTGGATATAGTCAATAACCTGAGCGAGGCTAATTTACTGGTAACCTCCAAACACTACTACCGCCGCAAGCCTCAAACTATCAGGGATGTTGAAGCCGCTAACCTGCCCATCTATGTCCTCAGAAGCAATACCCCACCCCAAATCAGGCAGCTATTAAACACCCTCTATCCCCTGCCTACCACCAGCAAGGTAGACTCCCTTAAGTTTGCCCTTGGTGAAGCAGAAGAAGCCGTAGAGCGGGTAAAGAACGGCGGGGAGACAGCAGAGCTCAGCCCCCAGAGCGCCTATATCCGCCGGTTACAGCACCTGATAACCCAGCGCAGCAACCTGACCTCAAAAAGCCTGGGCAAAGAACCGAACAGACGGGTGAGGATTTATAAGGGAGAGACAAAAGTATAAACTATGTCTTTATTCATCACTTTAGGGGGCAAAGGCTGCTTAATAACGGGATTAAAAGGGG
>DATKVW010000227.1:0-7392 GCA_035529875.1 Dehalococcoidales bacterium
GTATTGATAGCACTACTTATTGTTGGTTGTGCTAAACCAGCACCAGCCCCAGCGCAAACTGTGTGGACACTGGAGTCCATGTGGGCACGCGCAGACATTGTAGTTCAAACTCTACCGGTTTTCACTGATTATGTGGAGGCAAAGAGTAACGGGCAGCTGAAGATTAAGATATTCGCCCAACCGGAGATAGTGCCAGATATGGATATATTTTCGGCTACCCAACGGGGAGTCTTGGATGTGGCACATGGCGGCGGGCTGTGGGCTCTGAATGTACCACTTGCTGATATGGAAAATGGCTTACCTGGGATGTTTCTCTTTCCTGAAGAACCAACCTTTACAGCCAAATCAGAAAAATTACGTGAGTTCTTCTTTGAAAGCGGATTTAGTGATTTGCTCCGTGAGGAATATGGCAAACATAACCTCTACTGGCTTGACGTGCACATAGGTACCGAGATGGGGATCATGACCACCGAAGAAGTCCACACTCTGGCAGATATAAAGGGGATGTCAGCGGGCATATGGGGCCCTGGTTATCCAGAGAGATGGCTAGTGGATCTAGGATGGGGTGCTGTTCCAATTATACCCCCGCCCGACTATTACATGGCGTTGAAGCTGGGCACTATTGATGCTGCGGCATTGGATGAAGCAGGCTTCACCTACATGGGTTTGGATGAGGTAGCTCCTTACTGGATAGCGAACACTGCATGGGCCCTACCTGCTATGAACATGCTGGTAAATATGGATTCATGGAATGCCCTGTCTGATGACCTGAAAAAAGTTGTTGCTGATGGCGCCTATGTTTACTTTCAGGCTGTCAACAGTGCCTATGAGGAAGAGATTGTAGCCTTCCAGCGGATGATAGATAGGGGTGAGGTTATCATACTCGAGATGGACGACGAGTATATGCAGAAGGCCCGTGACACTGGCCGCAAAATGTGGGATGAGGTAGCTGAAAGCGATCCAGCAAATGCTCAGGCAATCGAGTTATGGAAAAAGTGGAGAGGTATAGAGTAAGCTGAGCCATGAGACTCCTGGTGGGCAGGAAAGTAAGGCAGTTTTCTCAGCTAGTTGAAGTTGCCACCGACAAGGTGGGTAGCACCTTTTATCCCTTCTTGCTTGTTATTATGTTGCTAACCACCTTCGAGGTGACGATGAGGTACGTCTTTCAGAATCCTACTTTCTGGGTATGGTCAGTTAATAAGCAGCTTTTCGGTTTAGTGACACTATTTGCCGGAGGCTATGCTCTGTTATATGGTCGCCACATAAAGGTTGAGATACTTCAGACCCGCTTTGGCTCCAGGTTAAAGTTGGGCAGTAATGTGCTTAGCCTAGTCTTGTTTGTCCTTTTCCTTGGCGTTGTGGCCTGGCAAGGATACCTGATGGCGGCAGCGTCATTTGCTAGCAGAGAGCAACTGGTCGGACTTTTTAAAATGCCTCTTTATCCCCTAAGGATGCTCATACCAGTAGCTGCCTTACTTTTCTTGCTCCAAGGAGTAGCCAGTTTCCTTCTCAGAAAAGATATTCAGCCTGAAAGAAAAGATTCCTGAGCTAAATAGCGGGAAGCTTTTATAAAGCACCGAATAGGCGTTTCTGAAGTTACCAACTGAGGGTTAGTTATGGGTATCGTTCCAATCACAATCATCTTATTTGGCGGCATGGTTATTTTGTTGTTTATGGGTGTGCCGGCTGTGTTTGCCATTGGCGGCATGAGTATAATCTTAACCTTTTTGCTGCGGGGACCCACGGCACTGTATACGGTAGCTAGCACTACCTATGGGACCATGACGGACGTAACCCTGCTGGCAATTCCTATGTTCACCTTAATGGCAAGTTTTTTGATCAAGTCAGGGATAGCTGATCGTCTATTTCAGACGCTGAGTTACTGGCTATCAGGCATAAGCGGTGGTTTGGCAATAGTAACAATCATAGTATCTACCGTACTAGCCATGTGTGGGGGATTTGGCCCCGGCATCATTACTATGTGCCTTATAGCCATACCTGCCATGCTCAAACGAGGCTATAATAAATCCCTGACTCTAGGCAGTGTTATCGCCGGGGGTCTACTTGGTGATGTTATCCCACCCAGTACCATCATGATCATCTTCGGTTTTATTAACCGCCTATCAGTGGGGAAGCTTTTTATAGCAGGTATTATCCCCGGCTTGATTCTCGCACTTTCACACGTATTAAATATTTGGCTAAGATGCCGTCTTAACCCTAAACTAGCCCCCAGGGTAGCTGGAGATATAACTTGGAATATGAGACTGCTATCGCTAAGGGAAGTGATTCTTCCTGTCGTATTAGTCTTTACTATATTGGGGTCAATCTTTCTTGGTATTGCCACACCTACTGAGGCTGCCAGTGTCGGGGCTTTAGGTGCCCTGCTATGTTGTGTTGTGAATCGTACTATCTGTTGGAAACTTGTCAGAGAAGCAGGCAAGGAAACGTTTAAAATTACCGGTGTGGTTTTGTGGATTATGATTGCGGCCACATTCTTCGGCGTGTTTTACACCAGTGTTGGAGCCAGAGAATTAATATTAGAGCTTGTGCTGACGCTGCCAGTTAATCCATGGGTCATCATTGGCGGGATGCAAATCATCCTTATTGTACTTGGTATGTTTCTGGATGATTATGCTATCGTAATAATTGTGTCCCCAATATTTCTGCCCATTGCCACTACCTTGGGCTTTGACCCTATATGGTTTGCCATAGTATTTATTCTAAATATGCAGTTAGCGGAATTGTCGCCTCCTTTTGGCTGGGCTTTAATCGTCGTCAGAGCAATGACTAACCCTAAAGAAATAACCACAGGAGAAATCTGGCGTGCAGTTCCCCCGTTCGCTCTTATACAATTATTGGCTCTGATCATGGTTATCGTAGTGCCTTCGCTTGCTCTGTGGTTGCCGGATAAGATGATATAACTAATTTCACGTAGAACGGAGTTAATTTGGTGAAGAAGAATACCAGCAAAAAAGTGGCGACATTGGCAGAAAGAGCCAAGGCGGCTAATTATACTCCCCCACCTTCCAAGTACAATCCTGAACTAGATAAGCTAGATAGGGATATCACCGCTCTGTTACTGGACCCCCCAAAAACAGCTCTCCTGGTAATAGACATGCAGAATCTTTGCCTGGTTAGAGGAAGCACCGGCTGTCTAAAAGCATTGACTACTATGAGATGGAGGTAGGATATGACCGGAAGAAATTTCCACCATTTACGGGATGCAGCCCCACCACCAGCAACGCCGACACCAACCGAGCATGTAGTGCCGCCAGGTATTGCACCTGTCATTATTGTGCGGGGCAGTGACTATGAGATGGGCTATCAGTATGGCCATCAGAATCCAGAGCAGATCAACAATTTTAAGGACCGCGTGTGGTCACTGTTCATGGGAGCGCCAATGGGAGGACCCTGCTTTGGTGCTGGTTACATGAGCCGAGCTGAGATCGAGGAAATCATTAAAGGACTTCAATACTATGTTCTAGAGTATACTCCAGAGCTTGTAGATTTCTTTAAGGGAATGGCAGATGGGTCAACTGATGCCGGCTACCCCCTGACTTACGCTGATTGCCTGCTGATGAGTTTTGAGTGGGATATAGGACCTGCAGCTTCTCCGGAAGCTAACTTTCCTTCCTCTTCACTCCTTGAAGACCTGCCACCTGAAGGTCGATGCTCTACTTTTGCCACCTGGGGTAAGGAAACATCTGAGGGCCAACTTGTTGCTATGCAAACTGTTGATGACCTCGCGTCTGGTGAGTTAGCTATCAAAATTTTCCTTCCTGATGAGGGAAATCACTTCATATCAGGCGGGGGTGAATTTGGTAAAATAAGTTTAAGTTGGCTTATAAATGACAAAGGGCTCATTATATTGCTGACCTCAGGCCCTTGCTACCGCAACATTGATAACCAGTGTGGCATGAATTGTGACCTTTCAATATACCGCCTGGGTCGGTGGTGTGATAATGCCACGGAAGCCAAAGATATGCTAAGTGATACCCAACTCACCTCCGGCTATAACTATCTAGTTGTCGATACCAGTGGCACTGCCTATGTTGCCGAGACAACTGCCGCCCATAAAGCAGTTAGAGAGTCAGGAGACTTTGGTGAGAACGGCTCCTTCCTTGCTAACACCAATCTCTTCCTCACCGAGGAGATGCAGAGTTCAGTAGGACCCGGGCCTGTATACTCTAGAGACAGATATGATCAGCTCTTTGATGCCCTAACTGAGAATGCAGGCAAGGTAGATGTTCAGTTTGCGAAGCTGATGACGAGGATAGCACCTGTTTTATGCGTAACCAATAAGCTCGTTTCTGCTTTTGAGGTTAAAGAGGGTAAGGCACCGAAGGCTTACATTTGCACTGGCTCTGCCGCGCCGATTACCTTCGCCCCCCCAAAGCGCTTTTTCTTTTTCCCTGAACAGACATATTCATTTTATGAACTCGTCCTCGAGAAGGAGCCAGCGGATATTGTAGCTGCCGCAAAAGCTACAGCCGATTCTTATACTGCCGAAGCTCAACAAGAACTGAACAAGCTAACTTACTCTGATGTTGAATATGCACCGCTAAATGAACTGCTTACAAAAGCAAAAATCCAGTACAACATCGGCAGCAATGCTTCATGTGATGCTGTAATACTTGCATCAGACTCCGGTGCTAATCCATCGTTGCAGGTATCAAGTGAACTGTTAGAGAAATGGCATGATGCACTAACTGCCTTTACTAAGTCTCAGGCCATTTCACTACAGGTCTACAATGCCCTTGTTCCAGTTCCAACCAAGCTGTCTGACCTTCGGCACTACACCGCCCCGTAAGAAGTAAAAATGTAGATGGGCTTGACCCTGGTCAAGCCCATCTACCCCTTATCAGCTATTGTGGAAAAAGCAGCTAGGTAACCGACTGCATCATCCGGTTATCCCACCATATTCGGATCTCTAAATCACCCCTTTCCACATCAGGAATCAGATGAACATCAACCTCCTTGCGCAGTGGTGCGTATGGTACTGGTATTTCATGGTTGAATACAGATATCTTCCGGTATCCGTTAACCATTCGTTTCTCTCGTAAGCAGAAGATATCCTTAGCTAAGATATACGACTTTGGCAAGACGAAAGGCCTGAATAAGCTATTCCCTTCTCTTTTAGCTTTCTCAAAGCAAATGTCCGGGAAAGGAGTGTGGCAACCAGGGTCTTCCCCACTCCGCCTTTACCACTAATTGCAATCTTCATTGAACCCTATTTTGGTATAATTAAGGCTGAGACTACTTGGAAAACGCTCAGCCTTATAAAATATTAACCAGGTGCCTTGAATTAAAGTTTATCTAATACGAAATAAAAAGTCAAGAAATTTTACTGTGCGATAAGACAATTTGTTAGTTGACAAACTATTAAGGGAATGTTATATTGTTATTAATGATGAAGACCAGAATATAAGCAGTGACTGGTGATTGATAGCCAAGTGATAGCTTGGTGACTCACCACCAAGCTTTTTTTGTGTCTTCTAGCACCTTAACAATTGAATATGAGGACTAATATCAAATCTGAAGCAGGTCAAGCGGGTGAAGGCACATGGTGGATGCCTTGGCATCAAGGGCCGAAGAAGGGCGTGGCAAGACTGCGAAAAGCCTCGGTGAGCTGTCGAGCAAGCCTAGCCGGGGATTCCCGAATGGGGCAACCCGCTCAGGTAAAACCTGAGCACCCCCAGCTGAACACATAGGCTGGGAGGAGGTAAGCGGGGGAAGTGAAACATCTCAGTACCCCGAGGAAAAGATAAATATTCCCTGAGTAGTGGCGAACGAAAGGGGACCAGCCCAAACCCGGCAAGCTTAGTGGTTCTAAGACCTATGCTGGCCGGGGGTAGTAAGGCAGGTGAGACCTAACTTAGAATAGGTCAAGGAGTTACCAACCAAGTCTTAGTCAAAGGACCCTGGAAAGGGCAACCATAGAGGGTGACAGTCCCGTAGATGAAAAGGCAAGGCTCCGCACCTGTTCTTGAGTACCACGGGACACGAGAAATCTTGTGGGAAGCTGCCCTGACCACAGGGCAAGGCTAAATACCCTTGATGACCGATAGTGAACCAGTACCGTGAGGGAAAGGTGAAAAATACCCCGGGAGGGGAGTGAAATAGATCTGAAACCGTGTGCTGACAAGCAGTCAGAGCCTAAGGTAACTTAGGTGATGGCGTGCCTATTGAAGAATGAGCCGGCGAGTTGCTCTGTGTAGCTGGTTAAGCAACTACGTTGTGGAGCCGAAGCGAAAGCGAGTCTGAATAGGGCGTACCCTGATTTATCAGGGAGGTTGCATGGAGCAGACCCGAAGCCGGGTGAGCTACCCATGGCCAGAGTGAAGCTTCGATAAAATCGGAGTGGAGGCTCGAACCTGTCAGCGCTGCAAAGCTGTAGGATGAGCTGTGGGTAGAGGTGAAATGCCAATCGAACCCGGTGATAGCTGGTTCTCCCCGAAATGCATTGAGGTGCAGCCTCAGGTAATAGTTAATGGAGGTAGGGCTCTGGATGGACTAGGTGGGAGAAATCCTGTCAACTCCAACCAAACCACGAATGCCATTAACCTTAAGCCTGGGAGTGAGACTGCGGGGGATAAGCTTCGTAGTCGAGAGGGAAACAGCCCAGACCATCAGCTAAGGTCTCTAAGAGCGAGCTAAGTGGGCAAGGAAGTAGAGCTGCCCAGACAGCCAGGAGGTTGGCTTAGAAGCAGCCATCCTTTAAAGAAAGCGTAACAGCTCACTGGTTGAGTGGAGCTGCGCCGACAATCCAACGAGGCTAAAGTTCGCCACCGAAGCTATGGTTCTCTGAGTCAATCAGGGAAGGTAGGGGAGCGTTCCCTTAGCCGTGAAGCTGCTGTGTGAATAGCAGTGGAGTTAAGGGAAGTGAGAATGCCGGCATGAGTAGCGTAAGGTATGTGAGAAACATACCCACCGAAAACCTGAGGTTTCCTACGGAAGGTTAATCCGCGTAGGGTTAGTCGGGCCTAAGCCGAGGCCGAAAGGCGTAGGCGATGGACAACGGGTTATTATTCCCGTACCGCTTTTGTGGAGGTAAAGGAGGGACACGGAAAGGCAGGCTGAGCGTGCCCAATGGACATGGCACGTCTGCTACTCTAGGTGATGCCGGGGCAGGTAAATCCACCCCGGATATTTAGCTAAGGGTAGCGGGAAGTTGCGGGGAAACCCAAGGCGACCCAGTTGGGCCCATGTCGTCAAGAAAATCTTCGTTGCCAGTGAAGCAAGAGCGCCCGTACCGCAGACCGACTCTGGTAGGTAGGGATAAAAGTCCCAAGGTGATCGAGAGAACCCTCGTTAAGGAACTCGGCAATCTAACCCCGTAACTTAGGGAGAAGGGGTACCCGCCTAAAGCGGGTGACACTAAATGGGTCCAAG
>DATKVW010000228.1:0-4945 GCA_035529875.1 Dehalococcoidales bacterium
TAACCACCAAGAGTAACCAGGTCAGGTCGTATTAATTTCTCTATTCCTTTGTCTTCCGGCATTTTCCCGGCGCTCCTCATCTAGAACTATTATGTACACCTGTGCATTTTAGCACGAATTTACCCACTGTCTCAATATCCATTGGAATACAATCAGAAAAGATGTCCTGTCAAGCAATTTGAGGTATCAGGAATGGCTAAAACCACTTGCCAGCGGACCGCCCTTGGCTTTAGCATAGAGTTCAGCAGCCCTAAAAGAGCTTCGCACCAGAGGGGCAGAGACCACCCCCAAAAACCCCATGTCTTTACCTATCTGCTCGTATTGGGAAAACTCTTCAGGCGGAACAAACCTGACTACAGGATGATGCCCGGGTGAAGGTTGTAAATACTGACCGAGGGTAAGCAAATCGCAATTAGCCTCTCTTAAATCGCTCATAACCTGCACTACTTCTTCTTGAGTTTCTCCAAAACCTAAGATTAAGCCGGACTTGGTAACTACGCTGGGGTCCAGCTGCTTTACCCTGAAGAGGAGTTCTACAGAACGGCTGTAGTCTGCTTTAGGTCTGACCTCATGATAAAGCCGGGGAACCGTCTCCACATTGTGGTTTATAACCTCAGGGTGAGCTTCTACCACTATTTTGAGTGCCTCAACCGAGCCAAGAAAATCGGGGATGAGCACCTCTACTTTAGCACTATCACTGTTTTTATGGAGCAGGTTAATTACCTTAGCAAAGTGGAAAGCACCGCCATCAGCAAGGTCATCCCTGGTGACCGAGGTTATAACAACATAGCGCAAGCCGAGTCTCTCTACTGCTTCCAGCAAGTGTTGAGGCTCGTCCTCATCTAAAGGAAAAGGGTGTCCCCTCTTTATTGCACAGAAGGTGCAGTTCCGGGTGCATACATTTCCTAAAATCAGAAAGGTTGCTGTGTTCCGACCAAAACACCCCCCGATGTTGGGACAGAGAGCACTTTCGCAGACGGTGTGCAGACTCAATCCGCGCAAGAGTCTTCTCATGGTAGAGATAACGGTTGGGTCTATGAGTTTCTTTTCAAACCAGGGAGGTAGTTTGCCTTTCATTTTGAACCACTACAAAATATTTACTTCAATTGCTTTGGGAATCAAGGACCTGTAAGAAATGAGCGACTAGCCGTTTGGTTACCGCTTCCATTGGTATCTCCTGATGGAGAATTTGGGAAATGGACGTAGCTTTGCCATTAGGGAGACCACAGGGATTTATGAGCCGGAACTGGTCTAAGTTAGTATTCACATTAAGGGCAAATCCGTGCATACTCACCCATCTTATAACTCTAAGTCCGATGGCGGCAATTTCCTCTCCCTGTACCCAGACCCCGGCATGACCTCCATCTCTGCCAGCACTTATAGAAAAATCATTCAGTGTTCTGATAATTACCTCCTCAAGGTCATGAACATAGCGGTGCAGGTCTCTTCTCCTGCCTTTTAGGTCAATGATAGGGTAGCCGACCAGCTGCCCCGGACCGTGATAGGTAACATCACCCCCTCTATCCACAAAGAAAAGGGGTACACCATTTTCGGCTAGTTCCTCTTGAGAGACAAGAACGTTTTCTAACTTACCCGATTTGCCAATAGTAAGGGTGGGGGGATGCTCCGCAAGAAGAAGTACATCTGTTATTTCGCCATCCAATCTCTTGCGGAGAAGCTCCCTTTGCAAATTATAGGCTTCAATATAGTCAATTAACCCCAGCTGATAAACAGTGCAAGACATCTTTTCTCAATCTTACTTATTAACTCGTGCCCCGCAGTATATTTGGATATCATCTCCTTTAAGCATACCCCCAAAATCGAGGCTAACTCAGCATCTTGGGTAGATATGAGATATGGATTTTTATTTATATTACCTTTCAGCAAAGCTCTAAAGTTTTATTTTTTGGTGATGGATTGAACCGAATAACTGTCCCATTGCTGCCTCGTGCACTGCCTCAGGCAAAGTGGGATGGGCGTGGATGGTATAAGCAATGTCCTCAGCTGTTGCCCCGAGCTGCACGGCAAGCGTAGCTTCGGCAATGAGGTCGTCAGCATGAGGACCCATGATATGCATGCCTAGAACCCTACCATTTTCAGCACTGCAAATCATCTTGACTATGCCCATCGTCTCGTCTATGACGACAGCACGGCCACAGGCGATGAAGGGGAATTTACTTACTTTATAAGGCAGGTTTCTTTCCTTTGCTTCCGCCTCGGTGATGCCAACACCGGCTACACTGGGTTGGGTAAAAATACAACTAGGGACAGCGTGATAATCTGCTTGGCGGGAGTGACCGAGGGCATTCTCAGCAGCTATCTCACCCTCGTAGCTGGCAACATGAGCCAGCATACCCTTGCCAAGAACATCCCCGATGGCATAAACATCATCAACATTTGTCTCAAGGCGTTCATTCACTACAATGCTTCGTCCATCTATCTTAATCCCGAGTTCTGATAAGCCCAGACCCTCAGTATAAGGTCGGCGCCCGGTAGCCATGAGAACCATCTGCCCTTCAACTCCCTGCTCGCCTTCTGGAGTATCCCAAATCACCTTTAGAGCCGCCCCTTCTCTCTTAATAGCTTTAACCGCAGCTCCAATTTTGAGCTCGATGCCTCGTCTAGGTAGGGTCTGAGTAAAACGTCGGCCAATTTCCTCGTCAACAGGCTCCAGCCGAAGGGGACGTCTCTTCACAATGGTGACCTTTGTCCCCAACCCGTTAAAGATGCTAGCAAACTCAACACCTACATAACTTCCTCCAATTACCACGAGGCTTTCTGGAAGCTCTTTCAACTCAAGAATATCATCGGTGGTGAGCACTCCGGGCAGGTCTAAACCAGGGATAGGCAGTAGCGTCGACTCAGAGCCAGTAGCAATAATAAGCTTCCTGGTTGCTATCTCCTCATCATTAACTTTAATCAAGTGTGGAGACAAGATGTGCCCTATACCCTTATAGACACTTATCTTGTTTGATTTCATTAATTGCTCGACACCTGACACTTCTTTGTCAACTATATTGCTTTTACGAGCCATAATCTTTTGGAAATTAACCCTGATATTGTCAATCTCTATTCCGAACTCATTTGCCCTTCTCCCATCAAGGAGTACCTCTACACTTCTGACGAGAGCTTTTGTAGGAATACAACCTCGGTTAAGGCAAGTACCACCTAACCTATCCTTCTCAATCACGGCTACCTTAGCCCCCAGGTGAGCAGCGTGAATTGCCGCCACATAACCGGCAGGCCCGCCACCAATTATGACTACATCTCTTTGTTCCATAGTGTTGCTCCTAGTTCTAGACTATTAAAAGGCTCGGATTTTCCAGAAGTTGGATTACAGTTGCCATAAATCTGGCGGCCTCTGACTTACTGCTTTCTAAGGCCACAAGTCTTCAGCCACATCCTCCAACCCCAGCTCTTCCAGCTTCTGCTTACCGGGTTTACCCGTCTCTGGGTGCCAATCCATTGCCTGATAATATTCACCAACTGTCCTCTCTACATCCACGGTAACATCAGCCACCGGTCCTTCCTTGAGAGGGGGCTTCCCCTTTGCTCGTTCGGGCAGTTTAAAGTCTTTGGGCGACAAGCCCTCCCGCACATTGAACGCTTGACGAAGAGTAGCTATTCTTTCACCAGTTTTATAAAGTTCTTCCTGGGAGAGTGACCAGCCGGTTACCACAGATAGAGCATCACATAGTTCACTCCAGGGCAAACATAGCCAGCCGAAGAGGCACATTCCACTGCAATTGACCATATGGATTTGGTTTTTGAGTATTGTCTCACACTTTCCCTTCCCGGCGTAAGTGTACTTATCTAAGGGAGGAAGCTCCAGACCGGGAAACTCTGTGCCTTCTTCAATATTGGCCAGACCACTCTGGGTATGGCGAGCCGGGGTGGGGTCAGCCAGATAATTCATACCATGACTGGGAGTAAATCTGGGGTCGTGCATTGGTAATTCCTGACCGCCGACATGTATAGCATATTTATCGGCACCTTTACCGATTTTCTCTGCGGCTACCTTGACACCATCAGCCAGTACATCACCAAAGCCTTGTCTCTCAGCCAGCTTTTCCAGCATGGCAACAATGGCTTTATGATTTCCCCAGGTCAGTTCAATGCCACCGGTATCCTCTTTGGTAATAATTCCGTTCTCATAGCACTCAATGGCAAAGGCAATAGTGGCACCAGCCGAGATTGTGTCCAGTCCATACCGATTACAAATATCGTTGGCTTTAGTTATCGATTCCAGGTTGTCGTTCAGACACAGGGTGCCAAAGGCACAGAGTGTCTCATATTCCGGCTTATGTGTCCCTTCCCTATACTGATATTCGCCGGTACCGGCTTTCATGTGTCCACCACAGCTAAGCGGACAGCGGTAACAGCCATATTTCTTTGCCTGCCGGTCAATAACCGCATCGTCACTGATGGGACTGGCATCAGGAAAATCCCTGGTGCCAACCCCACCCCAGTTCTTCACCGGGGAGTCACCGCTATGAGCAGAATCAGCGGTTATGCCGGCAGTGCCATAGTCTCTAAAAGTGTCGGCGAGAGTGCTGGTCAACTTAGCCACATACTCTCGCCTCAGGTTTTTAGCCTTTTCCTTATCAGCAACAGGAACCTCAGCCGTTCCGGTTACGGCTATCGCCTTCAACTTCTTAGCCCCCATAACCGCACCCAAACCCGACCGACCGGGGGTTCTTCCCCCATTGTTTACCGGGCAGGAAATTAACGAAAGCTTTTCACCACTGGGACCGATACTGACCACACCTCCCTTTCCCCCTAGTTCAGTCATAAGCTCTGCCTCAGTTTGGTGGACATCTTTACCCCATAGATGTGAGGCACCTCTAATCTCAGCTTTACCATCCTTGATAAGGACATAAGCTGGCTTCGGCGATATCCCGGTAACAAAAACACCGTCGTAACCGGCAAACTTCAACCAAGGACC
>DATKVW010000229.1:0-2247 GCA_035529875.1 Dehalococcoidales bacterium
TATCGGCAGTATCGTCAATCGTTGGGGAAAGGCTCGCACCTATCCTGAGTCAATCAGAAAAACCACAGCGTGAACAGGGACTCAGCAACCTGCAGAAAGAGCTTGGGGAAGGTCTGGGTGAGTCATTCCCGGAAAAGGATATCCTTTACGCTTTCCAGGAAATGGTCAGGAACGAGATAAGAAGCAATATCCTCAGCAAGAAACAGCACATTGATGGCCGCGGTCCGACCGATATCCGACCCATTAGCTGTGAAGTAGGGCTTTTACCGCGCACCCATGGCTCGGGGCTGTTCACCAGAGGGCAAACCCAGGTGCTCACCATTACCACTCTGGGTTCTATCGGCAAGGAGCAGCGTCTTGATGGACTGGGTATAGAGGAATCCAAGCGGTTTATCCACCACTACAATTTCCCACCCTTCTCCAGCGGTGAAGTAAAGCGAATAGGTACACCCGGTCGCCGTGAGATTGGTCACGGTGCTCTGGTGGAGCGGGCTCTCCTGCCGGTGATACCCAAGGATGAAGACTTCCCTTATACCATTCGTCTCGTCTCTGAGGTTCTTAGTTCCAGCGGGAGCACATCTATGGCCAGTGTTTGCGCTTCAAGCCTGTCCCTGATGGATGCTGGCATACCGATTAAGAGAGCAGTCGCCGGAGTAGCTATGGGTCTGGTCACCACAGATAGCGGTGAGTATACCATTTTAACCGATATTGAGGGCATAGAGGATGCCTACGGGGATATGGACTTTAAGATAGCGGGAACAACGGAGGGTGTCACCGCTCTACAGCTAGATATCAAACTCCAGAGCATAGATATAGAAATTCTGGAAAAGGCGCTATGCCAGGCTAAAGAGGCTCGCCTGTCCATTCTGGAAACAATGAGGCAAACCATCAGCTCCAGCCGACCTGAACTCAGCCCCCACGCACCACGAGTACATAAAATGACGATTGACCCTGATAAGATTGGTGCTGTAATCGGCACCGGAGGTAAGACCATCAGGGGAATTATTGAAGAAACCAAAACAACTATTGATATTGATAATGATGGTACCGTGCTCATCGGTTCACCTGACGCAGAAGCTGCCAATAAGGCTATAGAAATAATTAAGAAACTGACCCAGGAAGTAGAAGTTGGCAGTATCTATACCGGAAAAGTAACACGCCTAATGAGTTTCGGCGCTTTCGTAGAAATTCTTCCTGGCAAAGAAGGGATGGTTCATATCAGTGAACTGGCTGATTACCGGGTAGCTAATATTGAGGATGTGGTTAAAGTGAATGATGAGGTTACAGTTAAGGTAATTGATATTGACCAGATGGGCAGGGTAAACCTGTCACGACGGGCTGTGCTTGAGAAGTCCTCCCCGACATCCGAAGGCGGGGCAAGGAATTCATCAAACGAAGACTACCCGTCGAGAAGACAACGCCCACCTCGCTACAATCAGGACAGAGGTCCAGCCAAATACCCTCGCGGCAGGAGGTAAAAATCGTGGCACCAATAAAGGTAGTAGTTCAGGGAGCATCAGGCAGGATGGGACGGGAGATAACTAGTGCTCTATGCCAAGAACCCGAGACAAAGGTAGTTGGCGCCGTAGAGCTACAGGTTACCGAGGATAGCTTACCCCTGCCCGATGGCTCGGGAACAGTACCTTTCTCCTCCGACCTGGAGCAAATCCTTGCCACCTGCCACCCTGATGTGCTAGTAAATTTCACCACTGCCCAAGCGGTGGTGCCATCAGCGCGTATTGCTGCTAATCAGGGTGTCAATCTGGTAATCGGAACCACCGGATTAACTGAAGATGACATTAAGGAAATTGAGCGATTAGCCACGACTCACCAGGTGGGTGCGGTAATCGCTCCCAACTTTGCCCTGGGGGCTATTCTGATGATACACCTGGCTAAAATAGCCGCCAAATACCTTGACTATGCTGAGATTATAGAGCTACACCATCACTTGAAAGCCGATGCTCCTTCGGGAACTGCCCTATCCACAGCCAAAGCCATGGCAGCCGCCAGAGGTAAACCTTTTAGCTGTCCTCCGGAACAAAGCAAAGCCCTGGAGAGCCGGGGAAAGCAAGTTGAGGGGGTCAGCATCCATAGCGTGCGCCTACCCGGTCTTATGGCACACCAAGAGGTGCTGCTAGGTGGACCAGGGCAAACACTATCAATCCGACATGACACCATTGGTCGTCAATGCTATATGCCGGGCATTATACTGGCGACTAAGGAAGTGGTTAAACGTAAAGGTTTAAT
>DATKVW010000230.1:0-3687 GCA_035529875.1 Dehalococcoidales bacterium
ACAGGGTGCGCCTCTTGCCATCAACAGAATGTTCCTCTATCTTGGCAATGTTGTGGCACACATCGTAAACCTGCTTCATACCCAGTTCCTGTTGACTCTTGCCAAAGACCTTAACGAAGGACTCTCTAGCCCAGTGAGCAATACACTGTCGGTTAGTCCAGGCGTAGTTAGCGGCACAAGCCATAGCCTTAAGGTAATCCTGCCCCTCTGATGAGCTTATCGGAGCACAGGCAAGCTGGCGGTCGGGCAGGTTGATACCGTATCTTTTCACCGCTTCGCCCAGCAACCTTACGTAATCACTGCAGACCTCGTGACCGAAGCCCCGGGAACCGGTATGAATCAGGAGAAGCACCTGACCCGTGTCATTGATGCCCATAGCCGTAGCCGCATCCCGGTCATAGATTTCATCCACCACCTCCACCTCTAAAAAATGATTTCCTGAGCCCAGGGTTCCCAGTTGTGGAATACCCCGCTTCTTAGCCTTAATGCTTACCTTGTTCGGGTTAGCTCCGTTGAGACAGCCTGACTCTTCAGTAACTGCAATGTCATTGGCTTCTCCGTAGCCCATTTCTAACGCCCAGCGGCTGCCCTTTACCAGAACTTCGTCCAGCTCCTTTTCACTTACTCTTATCTTGCCTTCCGAACCTAACCCTGAGGGAACATTGATGAAAAGTTCCGCCACCAGTGGCTCAATCTTGGGTCTTACCTCCTCCTCGGTGAGGTTGGTCCGCAGTAGCCTGACGCCGCAATTAATATCAAAACCGACACCACCGGGCGATATTACCCCGTCTTCTATCCTGGTAGCGGCGACTCCCCCTATAGGGAAACCATAGCCCCAGTGAATATCAGGCATTGCCAGTGAATAGCTGACAATTCCCGGTAGGAAAGCCACATTGGCTACCTGCTGAAAAACTTGCTCCTGCCAGATGTGGCTGAGCATCGATTCACTGGCAAAGATTAAACCGGGCACAGACATACCTGCCTTATAACTCGGTGGTATCTCCCATCGGTAATCGTCTATCTTGTTTATTACATCCCGCCAAGGTGCTGGCACTGTTACCCCCTAGATATCAAACAATACCTGGACCTTGCAGCCGTTGGTTTTATCAACCTTTAGCATATGGTAGGTGGCTGCCTTAACCCCCATTTTCAGTTTGTGTTTGGAACTATCTACTTTTTCCCCATAGCTTCTAGCTTTAAGCCGGGTATCGTTAAGCTCAGTGATATCAAATCTCTTAAAAACAACATTTTCAACGTCAAAGAGATAAATGAGCTCATTTAGCCATTCTACCAGCAGGCTTTCCCGGTCAGGGGCTACTAACTCTATATCTCGGTGGAACAATTCTTCTATACTATCAAGCTCAGTGATTAAACTGAACAAACCTTTAGCCGCATTGGCAAATGCCTGGTTCACGCTGGCACCATAGGCAATGATGCCAACATCAGCGGTATGGTCTAGGATTTCAAACTCCTTCTCCATAAGTGTAAGTAAATTATATCATCTACCTGGGTAAACATAAACCGCAGCATGTTTACGAACCCTACTCCCCCTTAGATACTCATCAGTCTCAGAGACTTTGGGCTATTTAAGCTATTTAGTATATAATGTAACTAAGAGTAATATTTGGAGATTGGGATGGGTGATATAAAGAGTGCCCGCGAGATAGCTATGGAGAAAGTGCAGAAACTGGGTGAGGCGACTGATGAGGAGCGCCTGAGATGGAAATGTGTCCCCGAAGGAGAAGGGCTGGTCGTTAAATACCTTGAGGAAGGTGGCAATTTAGCAACTGAGCTGAGCCGATATGAGAAAAATGTAGCCGGGTATGTCACCGCAGGTATGGCCGAGATACTGGTCAGAAACATTGACCTGCCCAGGGACAACTTAGCTAAGAGAAACAACAGGAAGGCGATGGATGGCTTAAAAACCATAAAAAGTGATAAAGTAAGCGTAGAGAACGTCTATAGTAAGCTAAGGCGTATCTTTAGTCACTACCTGGAGCAAGGAGAACAGCAGAGAAAACAGGCTTATGAGGCATTAAAGGCTGAGCTTGAAGCCAGAATACAGCAGGCACTTCAGCAACAATTAGGCACATTCTGGCAAGGCAAGATAGATGTAGAAAAGCAACCCCAATTCCAGGAGGAATGGCACAAAATACAGGCCCAGTTAGATTCACAGTATATTACCCTGTTAAATGAACACAAGCAGGAGCTATTAGCTATACCGTAAACTATAACGATTAACGGGTTAGCCCAGAGGTCATTAGACAAGAGAAAATTGAGGAAGTTTACATAATGGATATTGATGACGAGAGAATTGCATATGCGGTTAAGCATACCGAGATATTAAGGCCACCTAAGCAAAGCCTAGCTACGTTCGGCAACACCAATGTATACTATTACCTGGTCACTGAACCCGTTTACACGGAGCTGGTAAAGAATGTTGCCGAGACGGTGATTAGAGAGGGCAGGGTAATTGCCGAAAAACCGAGAATCGTAACCCCTTACTATCTCTCCCGGGTTGAGGGGTTCAGCACTGATGCCAAAAAGTATTTTGAGGTGCTGCTCAGGACGCAGGGTCCCAGTACTCCCGGGCTGTTTTACACCTACAAGAATGAACCCAAGGAGCTAAATATTGTGTCTGATAATTTGCTGTCAGTAGTCAATAAGCTAAATGCCGAGATTGATAGACGTGGCGACCCGCTAACCTCTATTATCAAGGGTCAGGACGAGCTTTGGGATGTGTCACTGATAAAGTTCATTTACGAACTGACCAGAAGCTCGGTGCAAAACAACCTGTCGCAAATGGAAGCCAAAGGACTTTTGGATATAGATGCCAGTGGCGTTCCTGCCGATGCCCGGTTAAGGATTGAGGAGCTTTTTCGAAGGGTGTCCCGGGGTGAGAAGGAGCCCCGGGAACTAAAAGCGGAGCTTGACCACTGGGGTCTCTTTGACGAATATGAGGACAGATTCTTCACTCTTTTCCGGAATAAGCAATAGAGACCCATTTATTAAGTCAGGATATATGAGGTGAAAATTTCAGTAATTGAAGCTAGAGACCTGTCCGAAGCGTGGTTTCTTTGTCTGCGCCGTGCTCTGACTGAAGGCTATGAATATAAGATTGAACGTGGCAGCTATGCCGGTCAGCTCAGGAAAGAGCTTGAATTCGTGATGGTTCACATCAAATGTCCCGGAATGAAACCATTGATTCCGGATGTGCCACCGGGAATACCACCACCTACTTCTATGGATTATATAGAAAGCTATCTGCCTTATTTGATGACCGCCCATAAGAGGGAAGGAGAACAGTATACCTACGGTCAATACCTGGAAGGACAAATCGCCGAGGTAATCAGGATGTATAAGGAGGATGGTTACAATACCAATCAGGCTTTCATGGCTGTGGGCGATAGTCACTCTATTTTCCTATCTGACCCCCCGTGTCTTAGAGGTATAGATACCAGAATTCGGGATAATACTCTGCACTTCTTTGTGTATTTCCGTTCCTGGGACTTATGGGCTGGCTTTCCATCAAACCTGGCTGCCATTCAATTGCTAAAGGAGTATATGGCTAGTGAGATAGGGGTTGATGATGGGGAGTTGATTGCCATAAGTAAGGGTTTGCACCTGTACCAGTATTCCTGGGAACTGGCTAAAATTACAGCAAGGATGGAATAGGGAGCCTATCTA
>DATKVW010000231.1:0-6625 GCA_035529875.1 Dehalococcoidales bacterium
AAGACTCCCCATATCACAGGCACCCTGTACATTATTCTGTCCCCGGAGCGGATTAACACCAGTGCCGGGTTTGCCGATGTTGCCGGTGAGCATTGCCAGATTAGCCGTTGACATGACATTATCCGTGCCCGTGGTATGCTGGGTTATGCCCATAGAATAGATAAGAGAAGCTCGCTCAGCCTGAGCGTAAATTTTGGCAGCCTGCTCAATATCTTCCGCTGGTACCTGAGTGATATCGGCTACCTCAGCCAGAGAAACTTTCTCCAGAGTTTTAAGCAGTTCGTCAAAACCCTCTGTCCTCTCCTTGATAAACTCTTTATCCTCGAGCCCCTGGTCAATGATTACCTTCATCATACCATTCAGCAGGGCGACATCGGTTCCCGATTTCATGGGCAGGTAAATATCGGCGATTTCGCAAAGCTGTATCTTTCTGGGGTCAGCCACTATTATCTTGGCTCCCTTTTCCTTGGCTGCCCAGATTCTGGTGGCAATCAACGGGTGCTGACTGGAGGTATTCGACCCGATGATGAAAATGCAGTTGGCTTCCTCAATATCAGGTATAGAGTTGGTCATGGCACCACTACCAAAAGCCTGAGCCAGACCGGCCACAGTAGAAGCGTGGCACAGACGGGCGCAGTGGTCAATATTGTTGGTGCCCAGAACTACCCGGGTAAATTTCTGAGCCACGTAGTTTTCCTCGTTGGTGCTCTTGGCGCTGGAAAGAACAGCCAGTGAATCGGGTCCTGCCTGGTCTTTAATCTGCTTAAACCTGTTTGCCACAAGTTGCAGAGCCTCGTCCCAGGTTGCTTCTTTAAAGCCCTTCTTCTCCTTTATCAGAGGCTTCTGAAGGCGGTCGGAATGATGAATGAATTGATGGGCATTCCAACCTTTAATACACAGCTCACCTTGACTTATTGGGTGTCGTGCCCAGGGTTGCACCCCAATTACAGTTTCATCTCTGACTATTAATAGCATCCCACACCCAGCCCCACAGTAGGGACAGGTGGTCGGTACGAACTTAATCAATAGTTACACCTCCCAAGGTTAATTCTTCATCAGTGATTGTATCCAAAGGAGGAGGAACGTTTACATCAAATCCGGATTCATAACGGAAGATTGAACTCAGTTCCTTGTAAAGCTGATGATATAGCTTGGAGATGGGGATACCGGCCGGGCAGGCAGCTTCGCACTGCCCGCAGTTTACACAACCGGGTGCCACATGAATAAGCCTGGTAAGGTGAAATACCTTTTCCGGAGGAAGCTGTGCCCCTTTGACCAGCATATGCTCCGGCTCCAGTGTACAATCCTTGCAATAGCATATAGGACAGGCGTCCCGGCAGCCATAACACTTGATGCACTTGTCAAACTGAGATAACCAGTAGTTTAGCCTCTCCTCCGGCTCCATATTTGCCAGTTCGCTGAAGTCCCGTTCCTGATATTTTCTGGCTCGTTCCTTCGTTGCGGTTAAATCCTCGGCGGTTCCCTCTGACTCAGCTATGTTGGCGGCAGCTAAGATTTGCTTCCCCTTCTCAGTAAAGGCTTTGACACTGTTGTTATCAATACTGACACTCACATCAGCCATAGTCGGGATGGGATATTCACAGCGCAGACAGTTAGGGCGAAGCATCTTCTCCTCCCATTTCTGCTCCTTCCCATCCACCTCAATTCGGTCGAAGAAGATGTGGAGCGCACCGCTTACATCTTCGTTGACGTTGGCTACACCGTAGCACTCAATGCCTATCATATAGATGTTATCCAGGTTAATCTGGTTTCTCTTGGCCAGTTCAATGATAGCCCGGGCATCACAGGAGCGCACCACCACCCCTATCTTTTTGTGCGGGTCGCCATACTTATGTAGCAGCTTGGCTAGACTGCACGGATTATATGAGGCGGTGGTTATCCGCTGAGCCTCGTCCTCACTGGTGATGAAGGCGGGTATAATATCCCGACCATCCAAACCGGTGACAAAGGCTAATACCTCGTCTACCAGCCCTGCTTTTAATATAGCGGCAGCAATGGATTGAACTAAGCCTCCTCCGTAAACTTTTTCTTTCATTTAGTAACCCTCAATGGGTTGGGACCAAGTCCCTTAATTGTTTTGGTGAACTCATCTACCGTGTCGGCGAATCTTTTCCCCTCAGAAGCAGACACCCATTCCAAGCGGACCCGTTCCGGTTCCAGCCCGATATTCTTGAGCAAGTGCTTTACCGCGGTGACCCGCCGTCGGGTATAGTAGTTCCCCTTCATATAATGGCATTCTCCGGGATGACAGCCTAATACCAGCACGCCGTCAATCCCGCTGGTTAAAGCTTTCAATATGAAGATAGGGTTAACTCTAGCCGAACACATTGTTCTTATCACCCGAATGTTGGGAGCATACTGAATTCTGCTTACTCCGGCCAGGTCGGCTCCGGCATAGCTACACCAGTTGCACAGGAAGCCGAGTATTTTAGGTTCAAATCCAGCTTTTGTTTCTCTTTCAGCTCTCATCATTTTTAGACCAAAGCCTCTATCTCAGCAAGAATATGCTCATTAGCCAGGTTTTTAATATAACAGGCTCCCGAGGGGCAGGCGGCAGCACAGTTGCCACAGCCCTTGCACAGTAGTGCTTGAATCTCAGCTACCCGGTCCTCTTTGTTAAAGACTATGGCATTATAGGGGCAGACACCAATGCATAGCTGGCATCCGGAACAGGCCTCTTTATCTATAGAGGCAATTGACCCCTCGCCATAGATAACATCCTTGGTGAGTATAGTGGCTGCCCGGGAGGCAGCTGCCTGGGCTTGCGCAATGCATTCATCGATGAACTTGGGGTTGTGTGCCAGACCACACATAAAGATACCATCGCTGGCAAAGTCCACCGGGCGAAGCTTCATATGGGCTTCCATAAAGAAGCCGTCTTCATTCAAGGGCAGTTTAAATAGCTGGGACAGTTCCTTGTTACTGGCTGTGGGAATGGTAGCTACTGCCAAAGCTAGCATGTCAGCATCTATTATAACTCGTTGTGCCAGCATGGGGTCAACCACACTGACCCGGAGAATATTCTGGTCTCCCTCCTGGGCTACCTCCACCCGGGGTTTGGTATCCAGGTCATAGCGGATAAATTTTATTTCCTTCTCAGCGGCTAGTTTATAGTAGTCTTCCTTAAAGCCGAAGGTCCTCATATCCCGATAAAGCACATATATCTCCATATTCGGGTTTATCTCTTTTAGCTTCAAGGCATCCTTTATTGCCTGGCTGCAGCAGACTCTACTGCAATAGGGTCTCTCCTTTTCCCGTGAACCAACACATAGAATCATTACCAGGCTATTACACTGGCCAATCTTCTTACTATCCCTGGCTATCTCTGCTTCTAATTCCAGCAGGGTCAATACCCTGGTGTCTTCTCCATAAAGATATTCGGCAGGCTTGAGTTCCTCAGCCCCGGTGGCAACAATGATTACCCCGTGGGCTATTTCCCTGGTTACTTTCCTGGGTCCGACGGCTATTTTGGTGGTGAAGTTGCCCACAAAACCAGAGGTTTCGGTGATAGTGGTGTTGGTGTGTACATGGATTAAAGGATTTCGGTAGACCCGTCTGATAAGCTCCTGAAGATAAGCCTGAACATCTCCACCCTCCAGGGTATGGTTAATTCTCCTGGCTAGTCCACCAAGGACTTCATTGCGTTCCACTAAATGAGTTTCAAAACCCTGCTCAGCCAGGCTTGAAGCACTTGCCATCCCGGAGATACCGCCGCCAATAACCAGAGCAGAACGATTGACCGTCATGGCAAGTCGTTCCAGCGGCTTAAGCAATTTTGCCTTGGCTACTGCCATCTTTACCAGCTCTTGCGCCTTTTTGGTGGCTACTGTTCTATCTTTGGGGTGTACCCAGGAACACTGCTCCCGGATGTTGGCGAACTCAAACAGGTAGCGATTTAGTCCGGCTTCCCTGATGGTCTCTTGGAAAACGGGTTCGTGTGTCCTCGGAGTACAGGCAGCAACCACAACCCTGTTTAGCTCCTTTTCCTTGACAACCTCTCGTATATGATTGGTGGAATCAATGGAGCAGGCAAAAATACTCTCCTCAGTATGAACGACACCCTCCAGGCGTTCGGTGTATTGAACCAACTTGGGCACATCCACTGCTCTGGCAATGTTGGTACCACAGCGGCAGACAAAAACACCTATGCGGAGCGGTTCTCCGGAGACATCTCGCTCCGATGGATACTTTTTCTCTTCAACCAGTGTCCCCCGCTGCTGGTAAAGAAGCTGTGAAGATAGTGCTGCCGCACCGCTAGCCATAGTTACCGAGTCGGGTATATCCATAGGGGCATGGAATACCCCGCAAACATAGACTCCCTTTTGAGATGTCTCAACGGGCAAGAAGGGACAACTATCGCAAAATCCGTGCGGATTTAGCTCTACTGACAGTTTATTTGCCAGCTCTTTCACTCCCGGAGACGGGGCTAATCCCACCGATAGTACCACCAGGTCAAACTCCTCCTCCTTGGTTTCGGTGCCATTGAGTCGATACCTGATTACTACATTCTTTGTCTCAGGAAGCTCTTTAACAACGGACACCTTGCTCCATATATAGCGAACTCCCGGGGTATTTTTTGCCCGTTCATAATATTGCTCGAACCCCTTACCGTAGGCACGAACATCATTATGAAATACGGCAGCCTCAAGCTCACTATCATGGTCTTTAGACAGAATCACCTGCTTGGTGGCGTACATACAGCATACCGCCGAACAATACGTATTACCCGCAGCAACATCACGAGAACCAACACACTGAATCCAGGCTATCCTCTTCGGATGCTTCCCATCCGAGGGGCGCTGTATATCTCCTCGGTAAGGACCGGAGGCGCTCATTATTCGCTCAAATTCCAGGCTGGTGACCACATTGCTGAATTTTTTGTAACCATATTCGCTCTGTAGCTGGGGATTGAAGGTTTCATAGCCCAGCGCCAGGATTATACTGCCCACCGCAACTTCTAATTTTTGTTCTTTCTGATAAAGGTCTATGGCATTGAGCAGGCAAGTTGGAGCGCAAATCTTGCATTCCTTTTTGCGTAAAAAGAGACAGTGTTCCGGGTCTACTACTGCCACAGCAGGAACTGCCTGAGGAAACGGGATATAAATACATTTGGCAGAATTTAACCCCTCATTATACTCGTCGGGGATTTTAATGGGACAATATTCAGTGCAGGTGGGGCAGCCAAGACACTTTTCTTCATCGACATACCGCGGTTTCTTCAGCAAAGTTACCTTGAAATTCCCTGCCTCACCATCTACCCTATCAACTTTAGCATAGGTTATAATTGATATGTTTGGATTCCTGGCGCATTCAATGAATTTGGGCGACAGGATGCACATAGAGCAGTCGTTGGTGGGGAAGGTCTTGTCCAGTTGCGCCATCTTGCCACCGATGGCTGGTGCCTCGTCTACCAGATAAACCTTGAAGCCGGAGTTAGCTAAGTCTAAAGCAGCCTGTATTCCGCTGACCCCAGCCCCAACCACCATAACCGCACCCACCTTGCCATCAGTAGAAACCAGGCTTTGAATCTCCTTCTCTTCCGTGATGTTGATATACCTCCGTACTTAATTTTTAAAGGTTTTAGATTACCGACTGAACAATCTCTGAGACATCCTTAACGTCAATAACATCGCTCTTATCCATAGTCAACACGCTGTCCTTAAAGTTGAGAATACAATAAGGGCAGGCGGTAGCCAGTATATCTGCTCCTAGCTCAATTGCCTGCTCCACCAAAATATCAGAGAAACGCTCACCCTTTTTGGTTTCCATAAAGATTCTCCCTCCTCCCCCACCACAACAAAGGCTGTTTTCGTGAGAATCAATCTCGTCCATCAGCTCCAGTCCTGGGATGTTTCTTAGAATCTCTCGTGGCTCATCGTATATGTTATTGTGGCGTCCGAGGTAACAGGGGTCGTGGTAAACCACTCGTTTTTTCAATTCCTTGGTGAACTCTAGTTTTCCTTCCTCAAGAAGCCGGGCTAAATACTGGGTAAAGTGCATTACCTCAAAGTTACCGCCTAAATCAGGGTATTCATTCTTGAATGTCTCGTAGCAGTGGGGGGAGGTAACGATAATTTTCCTCACTCCGTTTTCAACAAAGGTAACAATATTGCTTCTGGCAAGGCGCTGGAAAAGATTCTCGTTGCCTGCTTTGCGAATGCTTTCACCGCAGCAGTTTTCCTTGGTCCCCAAGATGCCAAAATCGGTTCCAGTTTGTTGCAGGACACTGGCTGTAGCTTGGGCTACACTGCTGACCATGGGGTCGTAGGCGGGGGTGCAGCAGGGGAAATACAAAAACTCGGTGCCCTGGGTGAAATCTTTTAAATTGAGGTCTTTAGCCCAATCCGTTCGTTTCTCCCGTGCTTCCTGCCAGGGATTACCGACGCTGCCCAGGCTGGCGGCTACACTTCGCAGGCTGGCTGGAGTTGTACCCCACTCCGCCACTATCTTGCGCACCGACTTCATAATATCTGCTATCTCGACTCCTCGGGGACAGCGCCTGACGCAAGCTTCGCAGGTGGTGCACAGCCACCACTCTTCATCTTCAAAGTCAGCCAGACCAAATTGTGCCTGGCGAAGCATCTTAGGGATGATGAAATTTCTG
>DATKVW010000232.1:0-2089 GCA_035529875.1 Dehalococcoidales bacterium
GAGTCGGCTATAAATATGGCATACCAAATTTTTACCGAGAAACTGAGTAACGTGGAATACTTAATTGGCTATGAAGGGAATGCTTTTGCCTTTACCGGTGAGGTCGAGGATGATTTACTCAGCATTACCTCAGTGCATCCAATGAGACAGGAAGCTGTCACGGAATTTCTGAAGAAGGCTAACACTGATTGGGGAGTTATAGAAAAGCTAATAAAAGATGGCCGTCTCCTGGAATTAGAGTATGAAGGAAGGAAATTCTATGCGCGGAAACTGCCCCAGCAAGTGAGGGCAGTATAGGATAATGCAATGCTACAGGTAAGAAAAGACCTTTGCCTGGGCTGCGGGCTTTGTGCTCAGAATTGCCCGCAACAGGCAATATCACTACTCTGGGGACAGGCTGAGATAGAACCAGAGCAAATGCAATCTCTGCCATCTGTGCCTCGAGGTATGCCCTCAGGATGCCATTGTAGACAAAGTCCCGGTGTCAGAGGACGAGCTACAAGCCACGCTCGTTACCCTGAAGCAAAGGGCAGACGAGCTGGTAACAAGAATTGAGAGGCTCAAAAGTAAATAAGTACCAACAAACCTTAAGCAGAAGCTAAGCTTCTACTTTGTCGGCGCCTATAACTCCACTATAGCTGGCTAATAGCCGACTTTACACCATTCGCCGCCAAAGCCAAATCAGGCAGCGATTCTGCAGGTTATTACCGGCTTCTATTCCTCCACGTATTCCGCCAAGGCAGTTTTCAAGAAGGCTTCCCTTTCACTCCACACGCTGCGGAGCTCATCGGCATTGAGCGGCCACATAGGAGACCCGCCCTCCGCCATTTTCCCGATGACCTTTTTGTCGCTAAGCTGTGCGTAGTAAGCATCGCGCAGCTTCTGGAGAACAGCTGGCGGGGTCCCGGCTAGAGCAGCCAGTCCTCGGCAGTTATTGCTGGTATCATCAACATCATAGCCCGCTTCCTTAATGGTCGGAACGTCAGGGAAGAACTCAGCATTTCTCTGCAGGTCAGCAATGGCTAGAACCTTCAACCTGTCCCGACTGCGGTAGACATCGGAGAGGTTGTTAAAACCGGCTATGGATTCGCCAGAAATAACAGCGGTCAATGCTGGCACTCCGCCTGTGCAAGGAACATAGGTAAGGTCCACGCCAGCTGCCTTCTCAAACTGGAGGAAGGCAATATGGTGCCCGACGAACATCCCGGCCCCGGTTAAAGTAACCTTGCCCGGGTTTTTCTCGGCGTAAGCTACCAGGTCATCAACAGTATTGATCCCATTCGCTTCGGCAAACTCCACATTAACAACCAGTGTGGCTGGGTCAGCTCCAAAGTTTATGACCGGTTCCCAGACATTGATATTGTACTCAGCCTTCTTGGGATAAACAATAGACTGGGCGATAAAGTGGGGCAGATTGTAGCCAGTCAGGGTGTAGCCATCAGGCTTTGCCTCGGTAGTAAACCAGTTCCAGCCTACCATGCCACCGGCACCCGGCTTGTTGACAATGACGGTAGGCTGTCCCAGGTAGTCCTCCATCCCCGACATCATGGTAGCAATGCGAACCACAAAGTCAGAGGCTCCCCCGGGGTCATAAGGTATAATCACGGTAACGGGCTTTGTCGGGAATTCTTCCCCTGGAGCTGGGGCAGGAGCTGGGGCAGGCGCTGGGGCTGGAGCTGGAGCGGCACAGGCACTAAAGAGCATCGCCATTACTACAACCGCTCCCAGAATCAACAGAAAACCTTTCCTCCTCATCTCTTCCTCGTCCTCCTAAATTTTTTTAGACTGGGATTGGACACTGCCTAAAATCTTTTCTTTTGAAAGCTACCACCTCCTTTTAAAGACTTTTCAATTAATTATAACACCTTTTTCCACACAATCAATAAACCTCACTTGAGGTCGTTTAGCAACCTATCCCCCTGACCCCCTTCCCTTAATAAGGGAAGGGGGAGTGTGAGTAAGAGAGGGGGTGAGGTTAATAAACAATCTCTTCACTCCCTTTGGTAACATCCTGGGATTTCTAAAATCCAATACCCGCCGGCGTCATAACATGGAAAAAGGTATCAAACAGAAGATACAAAATACCCGT
>DATKVW010000233.1:0-4154 GCA_035529875.1 Dehalococcoidales bacterium
ACGGCTGCCGAGCTTTGGGGCATTACCGAGACCGAGCTGGATGAGATAAAGAGGTGTCTGGCTGAAATAAGCTGAAAGTCAAACAATGAAAAGAATCATATTTACCGTCGTTTCCCTGGTGCTGGTGGCTAGCCTGCTGGCGTTTATTTTGCCTAGTGCTGTCTGCCAGCCGGTTCAGGAAGGAGTGCCAGCCCCGGCTGGCGAAGAGGAGGTTCTCAGTCTATACGGCGTTGACCCGCTGACCCTCGACCCGGCAGTTACCGGGGAAATGACCTCCCACGAGTATGTGATGCAGCTATTTAACGGGCTGGTTCGCCTTGATGATAATCTAAAACCAGTGCCTGGTATTGCCCGGAAGTGGCAGGTCAGTGATGATGGCAGGACATATACCTTTTATCTGCGAGACGATGTTAGATTTCATGACGGCAGGGAGGTTATGGCGGGGGACTTTAAGTATTCCTGGGAGCGTGCCTGCGACCCGGAAACTGGCTCTCTGACGGCAGCCACTTACCTGAATGATATCGTCGGGGTAAAAGATGTGCTGGCTGGTAAAACTGAAGAAATCAGCGGGGTCAGGGTTCTTGATGATTATACTCTTCAGGTGACTATAGATATGCCTAAATCCTATTTCCTGTCCAAAATGACCTACCCTACTGCCTTTGTTGTGGATAGAGCCAATGTGGAAACCGGGGAGGAATGGTGGCGTCTTCCCAATGGCACCGGCCCATTTAAGCTCAGACAGTGGGACGAGAATCAGATGCTCGTTCTGGAGAGGAACGAGCTTTACTATGGCGAGCCGGCTAAGGTCAATTTCGTTGTTTTTCAGCTGTGGGGTGGTATTCCCATGAATATGTACGAGACAGGCGAGATTGATGCTACCGGTATCAATATTAGTTATGCGGACAAGGTTACCGATAAAGCCGGTCCTTTTTACCGGGAGCTGACGGTAACTCCTGAGCTGAGTTTTTATTATATTGGTTTTAACACTGCCAGACCGCCATTTGATGATGTCAACATCCGCCGTGCTTTCTCGCAGGCAATAGACAAGGATAAACTGGTTTCCCTGGTATTCCGGGATATGGTGCAGCGCGCCGATGGCATCCTGCCACCGGGTATGCCCGGTTTCAACGAAGATTTGTCAGGGCTGGGTTACGATGTCAATAAGGCTAGGGAGTTAATTCAAGAGTCCAGATATGGTGATGTATCTAATCTGCCGCCAATCACCATTACTACCTCGGGTCGGGGAGGACTAATCTCACAGGGACTGGAGGCTATCATTAATGAGTGGCGACAGAACCTGGGGGTAGAGGTAACGGTAAGGCAGCTGGAACCAGAAAGATTCATGTACCATCTCAAGGAGGAGAAGGACGACATGTTTTATACCGGTTGGGTGGCTGACTATCCCCACCCCCAGGACTTTCTGGACATCCTGTTTCATAGTGGTGCCGAGAACAACTATGGGGATTATAGCCATTTAGAGGTGGATATTCTGCTGGAAGTGGCGGGCGTGGAACCGGATAACGACCTGAGCTTGGAGCTATACCAGCAAGCCGAGCAACTGCTGGTTGAAGACGCTGCCTGTTTGCCGTTGTGGTTTGGCAAAAACTATGTCCTGGTCAAACCCTATATCAAGGGGTATGAACTGGACCCCCTTGGTATTGCCATGTTGGATAAGGTCTCTATTGAACCCCCATTAAATTAGGTTGTTAACTGATTTAGCAACCTCTCTCCCTTCCATATGGGGTGGTGGGTGGGAAAAGATAGAATAATAGCTACTATCTACCTCACCCCATTTATCCCCCTCTCCTATCAAGGAGAGGGGGAAATAGAAAAAAGAGAGGCTTCGTCTCTCTTGGATTCTCCCTTAGTATTTTCCCTTCGTAAAGAGAGGAAGAAATAGTTCTGAAAGAGGGGCTAGCGCCTCTCTTAAAGACTCCGCTTTCTCAGGATAGATTCTAACCTCTAAGTCCTGAATTCAAAGCTTGAGGGTTTTGGTTTTGGATTTCACCACAGGCTTCGTCCCTGTTAGCTGTTCGTTTGGAACCTATCCCCCTAACCCCCTTCCCTTACCAAGGGAAGGGGGAGTACAGGTAATAGAGGGGGCAAAGCCCCCTCTCTAAAATATCTTCCCTCTCCCCTTACAAAGGGGAGAGGGATAAAAGGGTGATAGGTTGATGTCAATACATTGGCGGAGGGGGTGGGATTCGAACCCACGGTCCCCTGACGGGAACAGCGGTTTTCAAGACCACCTCCTTAGGCCACTCGGACACCCCTCCGCAAAGATTATAGCTATTTCTTTAACCGCCTCAGTTCAAAGGTTACCGGATTTTTCCCATCGGGACAGGTTACCTGAACAGTATCAAGGTCATCTGACCAGGGGAACGAGCCATTAAATATCAGCGTCCAAAGCTGGGGAAATAGGGCATGGAAAGCCTCCAGACATATGCCTCCCGTGGTCACGTCATCCTTAATGATCCACTCATCACCCACCTTATGCCCGTTAGCGCAGTAACCATTCTGGGATATTACCTTGATAGCTACATCATACCTGTCTGTCATATTGTTTTACCTCTTTCTACTTAATCGTTTCTGTGGATGATTGTATTGTTTTCTGGCAGATGGTGTCAACTGTATTAGTCTGTGCGCTTCTAAGCGTTTACCTTGTCGCCGTCTCCCCTACATAAGGTTGTAGCATTTCGGGGATGGCGATGAGGACTAGGCTGGCGAGCAAAGTGTGAGACTGTTGAGTCTCAAGATTTGTCTGGGAATACCTTTCTATCAAGAGACTAAAAATAGTACCACGGCAGTAGCCACCACTAGAATAGCCAGGGTAATTATTATCCCGCCCCTGAGCCTTTTCTCCTTTTTAGTTAATTCAGACCACGGTTTTTGTTTTCTTCCGGCATATCCAATAACGATACCCGCACCCAAACCTATTGCCATCCCTATTACATAACCAGCTCCCCAATCACTCATTATAATAACCTCCGACTACTCAAACTCATTTTTTGCCATTGCCACAAATATCGTAGCTGCCACTCCCAGAGGTAACGTTCCCAGTATAGCTATGATAGAGCCAGCAAGCGCCCATCCCCATTTCCTTCTTTGTAATGCAAATACTCCACCAATTATGGGAAATACTGTTGCTATTATTGATAATACCAAGAGAACTATTAGTATAGTGCCCACCAAGGGCGTAATAAATGGGGCGTCTTCAGGGGGTAGGAAGCGCATTATGTTTATGTTGCCTATAGCGATAATAACTATAATGAGCCCAATAACACCCGATGCATTGAATGCTCCTGTGATTATATTCAGGATGCCTGCGGTTGTTGGCTTCCAGGTCCTTGGCCCATTAGTCTCCATCTGCCACCTCCATACTGCTGGTACTTAGCTTACCTTATCACCTTCTCCCCCACATAGGGCTGTAGCACTTCAGGGATTAGGATACTGCCGTCGGCTTGCTGGTAGTTTTCCAGGATGGCGATGAGGACGCGGGGCAGGGCTAATCCGGAGCCGTTGAGGGTGTGGACAAACTGGGGTTTTTCCTCGGGGGAGGGGCGGTAGCGGATGTTGGCTCGCCGTGCTTGAAAGTCCATACAGTTGGAGCAGGAGGATACCTCCAGCCACTCACCACAGCCCGGTGCCCACAGCTCAATGTCGTAGGATTTGGTAGAGGCGAAACCTAACTCAGCCGTGCACAGTTCGGTAACTCGATAGGGTAGTCCCAGCTTTTGACAGACGTCCTCAGCATCTTTCGTCAGTGTCTCCAGCTCCTGGTTGGAGGTAGCTGGCTCGGTGAATTTGTAAAGCTCTACCTTATCAAACTGGTGACCCCGTTTTATGCCCCGGGTGTCCTTTCCCGCCGACATTTTTTCCCGGCGGAAACAGGCAGTGTAGGCGACATAATGGAAGGGTAGTTTCCCCGGCGGTATGATTTCATCACGATGAAGGTTGGTCAGCGGCACCTCAGCTGTAGGCACAAACCAGAGGTCATCCTCTTCATCGTGATACAGGTTATCCGAGAACTTGGTCAGGCTGGTGGTAGCGCCCACACACTCCCTTTTGACCATAAACGGCGGGTAAATTTCAGTATAACCGTGCTCTCTGGCGTGGAGGTCGAGCATAAAGGTAATCAAAGCCCGTTGCAGTCG
>DATKVW010000234.1:0-4281 GCA_035529875.1 Dehalococcoidales bacterium
CGTTCCTTTTAACCCTTAGGCTATCCTTGGTAACGACTCCGATGTCACCGTCCTCTAAATATATGACCCGGTTGGTATAGTCCAGTATCGCCGGCACATCTGAGGCGATAAAGTTCTCCCTGTCACCGATACCAATAATTAGTGGGCTGTCTTTCCTGGCAGCTATTAATTTAGGTTCGGCTAAAGCCAGTACTATGATAGCGTAAGAACCTTCTATGTCGTTCAGGGCAGATTCTACTGCCTTCTCTAAATTTTTATCGTTTTTAGCATAATACTTCTCAATCAGGTGTGGGATTATCTCAGTATCGGTATCAGAAATAAACTTGTGTCCTTCAGCAATTAGCTGCTGTCTTAATGACTGGAAATTATTTATTATTCCGTTGTGCACCACAGCAATGTTACCCGAGCAATCAAGGTGAGGGTGAGCATTAACCTGGGATGGTTTACCATGGGTTGCCCACCTGGTGTGACCAATGCCTGCCATACCATTAAGCTTGGGCATCATTTTTGTCAGTGCCTCTACCCTGACGGCGTCCTTATATACCTTAAGGCTGCCAGCACCTATCGCTATGCCGCAGGAGTCATAGCCTCTGTATTCCAGCTTGCCCAGTGAGTTGAGCAGAATAGGCTGGGCTTGTTTATTCCCAATATAACCGACGATGCCGCACATAGCTTCTACTGCTAAAAAGTCATAGGGGCTTTTTAGCAAAACCTCCCATTTTACCCTACCTTTAATCTCCGCTGAAAAGCACAGTTTTTCAGCGGTGTTTATAATACCAGACTTCTATCGGGTAGTCTGCCATTGATTACCTTCAGTGATTGAACTTGGCTGTAGTTACCTACGATAACCCCCGGTTCTGCCACCACGCTACTGCCAATACTACAGCCCTCGCCCAGCATAGCCCCGGTATTTATTGAATGGTATTCATTATCAACCTTAACCTCGGCTTGACCACTGCCGGCGGTAAACTGCCCGTTGATGACACAGCCTTTATCAATAACTGAATCCTGGATAATACTTCCGGGTCCAATGCTAACATCATTGCCAATGACGCTATTTTTTATCTCACTGAATGGCGAAACAACTACGTTGTCACCGATGCTGGTAGCCGGCATAATGCATACATTGGGACCTATGTCACAACCCTCGCCGATAACTACCGGTCCGACGATGTAAGAATTTGACCGTATCACCGTGTCTTTCCCCACCGCCACCGCCCCTTTCAACGAAACGCCGCTCTCAACAGTGCCGCCCATGCCAGCCTGAGTCTGACGAAGCAGTATGTTATTAAGGCTTAATATATCCCAGGGATAAACCACATCCAGCCAGGTGCCTTCTGTCTCGTCGGCATTAAGATATTTGCCCTGAGCTATCATATTGTTCAGGACGTTTGGAATATCCAGTTCGGATTCAATGCGGTTGAAAATATCCCGGCTGAAGGCATAAATACTGGTATTAATTACATTGCTTTTCGCTTCTTCAGGCTTCTCTATGATGTTTTTAACCATTCCATCCTCAATGGTTACCACTCCATATCGGGTAGGGTTATCTACCCTCTTTACCAGCATCGCCTCGGGCTTGATAGTCACAAACCGGGCGATGGTACCGGCTTCAATCAGATTATCGCCGGGTAGAACCAGAAATTCATCCTTAACCGCGTCCTTAGCCTGAGCCAGAGCATGGGCGGTGCCCAGTTGCTTCTTCTGGTTTACATAGGTTATGTCAATGCCAAACTGCTCTCCCGAGCCCATATAGTCAAATACCTGCTCCCTCTTGTAGCCGACTATAAGCACAATGTTACGGATACCGTTTCGGGCTAAAGATTCAATAACATGATGTAGTATCGGTTTACCGGCTATGGAAATCATCGCCTTTGGCTTGTTAGCGGTAAACGGTCTGAGCCTTTGTCCCTCACCTGCTGCCAATATTACTGCTTGCTTCATAGTTCACCCCTAAAATATTTTAGAGTCTGGTAGAATGACGCCCCTGGCTATAGCCCCCGGTCCGATATGGGTATTATTGCCAATGGTGCATCCTACATTAATACACGCATTGATACCGGTTTCAACCCTATCGCCGATTATAGCCCCGAGCTTGCGTCTTCTGGTATTGCTATCGGCTACCCATATATCCTTCTTATCCAGTCTGAGATTGGCAATTTTGGTGCCGGCGCCAAAGTTGCACCCCTCGCCAATAACACTGTCACCGATATAATTATGGTGGGGTATTTTACTTTCTTTCATAACTATGGAGTTCTTGACCTCCACGGCATTGCCGACGTGGCAGTTATCACCAATAGAAGTATAAGGGCGAATATAGCAGTTTGGTCCAATGTCGCAATTCTGCCCAATTATCACCGGACCGACTATATATGAACCTGACCTGATGATGGTATCCTTACCGATGGAAACTGTACCCTTTATGACTACGTTGTCTTCTACCTCACCCTGGTTCTGCGGCTCAATGTCTGCCAGTAACGATTCATTGGCTGGCAGTAGCTCCCAGGGGTAACCGAGGTTCAGCCAGTAGCTAATCTCCTGGTAGGAAATATGAAGCCCTTTATCCATCATTAACTGCAGAGAATCGGTTATCTCATACTCCCCCCGTGGCGATTCAGGGGTCTGAGATACGGCATCAAATATATCCGGGGTAAATAGATACAGACCGGCGTTTGCCATAAATGAGGTGGGTTTGTCTATCTTCTCGTAGATATGGACTACCTTGTCCCCGCTCAACTCAACCATACCTAAATCCTGGATATCCTTAACCTTAACCACACATAAGGTAGTATTTCTTTTAGCGGCTAACTGGTTAATGTCCTTATGGTTAACGATAATATCTCCGTTTATCATCAGGAAGCTTCCCTTAACCAGACTCTTGACCATTCTGAGGGCGTCCGCCGTGCCCAGTTGCCTCCGCTGAGTGCAATAGTTTATACTTACCCCCCATTTTTCGCCATTACCAAAGTAATCACGCACCTGCTCGTCATGATAGCCAACAACCAGGATAAATTCTGCGATACCTGCCTTCTTGGTTTCAATGAGCAGGTGTTCCAGAATAGGCTTATTGGCTATGGGTAGTATTACCTTTGGTCTGGTGTAGGTCAGGGGACGCATCCGTCTCCCCTCCCCGGCGGCTAGAATAACTGCTTTCAACCTATCTCTCCTTCTTTCGTTTCCCTGTCATTGCGAGCGAAGCGAAGCAATCCCTTTTTAGAGATTTAGTCCGCTTCCCATCTATACTCGAAGTTTTCCCCAGATAATACAAGAGAGCTCCTTAGTTCTTTACCACCCGGCATATTAGGCAACATCATTAAGTGCATGCTCACCGCAGCAGATATTCCAGCCAGACACGTCTTTGTCTTTATCCAATTCTGGGGACTGAAGACTCTGTTAGAAGGTTGTGGCTCATTAGAAGCAGTCTCCAAGGCGAAATTGAGGCTCGTTGCCGCCATGCTCATGACACGCTCTATAGTTCCATTTTTTTGGGCATTTGAATATGTTTCGTGTGGTTTTGGAACTCTATCTGATTGATTGCTACCTTTAGCGTAGATTTGAGATATAGCGTATAGCTGATGGAAAGGTGCGTAAGCTTTCATTGCTAACAAAGACTCATTTAGCCCCCACGGATTCTGAGGAATCCATCCCTTGTATATTTCTTTCATCCAAAGATTTAGTGCCTGTAGATTCTCCGGTTCATACTCTCTTTTGAATAGTTGTTCAAAGAACTTATCAAAAATCTTAGTTTCGCTATAGGCATTATTTGGCCTTTGTGAGTGCCAAGATATTAGATACTTGCCTACGTCTACTAGGTCTATAACGTATTTCCTATCCTTTTCTGCTGGAGCTTGCTCTCCTCTTTGAGTTATAAAATAACCTTGTGGATACCTCTGCTCAAAAGCCCGCTTTAGGTTTAAAACTTTCTTATCATTACTTCTTAGATCTCTTGGCTTCACTGCGGTTTGGAAATTAGTTGCGTGGCTGATTCTATCGGCTCGTTCTCTCTGGGGTATTTCATAAAACCTAAACAATATGAATGTGTCATCTAGCTCTTTTACCTTCTCACTACACGCCAAAATTGTGTTCAGAGATTGACAACCATTTACGACATTTAATCCCTGAAGAGTTAGTGTACCATCGCTCCGTTTCATCCTATTGCATATCGCAGTTATTCCATTGTGATAGAAGAAAAAATCCCTATTTCTATCGCTGTAAATAGTAGATTTCATAGCTTTATTTACTCTGTTGTTTAAGCCCAATGATTGTCGGACATTCTTTTGA
>DATKVW010000235.1:0-4493 GCA_035529875.1 Dehalococcoidales bacterium
GACTCAAAAATGCTGAGGCAACGGAACAACAATACCTGGCCCTTCTGGAAAAAGCCGAGAATGTGGAGGATATTCTCGGAATTTATGAAAGATTGTCGCGAGTGCGGCAGGAGATAGAGCAAATTAAGGGGCGGATGCAGTATCTGGAGCGTACCTCATCAATGTCTCTGATAGAAGTGCGTCTTGAGCCTGAAGCTACTGCTAAACCGTTGGTTCGTGCCGGCTGGAGTGCCCTAGAAGCGCTCAAGTCCGCCGCCCGGGGCATTGTTATCTTCGGGCAATGGTTGGGAACTATAGCTATCTGGCTGTTAATATTTAGCCCAGTGTGGGGAGCTATCCTGGGTATTGTCCTCTGGTGGCGCCACCGCCGGAAGAAGAGGAAAGCCGCTTCATAACATCATCACGGCTCAAACCATCAATAGCGATAAGTTTGTTACGGCTGGTGTGACCTTTGATAATACTTACTCTGCTCCTGCTTACACCTAAAAGCTGACCGAGAAAAGCTATTAACTGCTCGTTGGCTTTACCCTTAACCGGCGGCGCTGCTATTTTCACCCGCAGAACCCCATCAGCAAAACCAACCACTTCATCCCTAACCGCATTAGGGTAAGCTCGTAGCGGAATTTTAACCCCGCTCTCCAAAACGGACATAATATCTTCTAAAACAAGGGCTTAACTATTCGTATTCACCGCGGCCAACCGCAAAAGCAATACTGGCTAGAAGCAAAATTGCACTCAATACAAACCAGAACATCCAGGTCAAAGCCGGAACAAGTACCGGGATTACCTCAAAGGCGGTGATAATACCCATCACCATACATAGCCCACCAATAGCACCAAAAGTCCAGGCCAATGCTCCCATAATAAAACCTCCTTATCTATCAGCCAAAGCCGACTGTCTAACCTTCACCCTATTTTATCCTATAGCTACTACAAAATTCAATATCCTTGTCAATATTTTCCACAGGAGGTTGACAATTGGCAAGTTTTGGGTTATAATATTGCCTATTGGCATTACGGGGTGACATTTATGCTCATTCGAACCAAAATTTTTGAACTGTGTGATAATACCTATCACAATCTGTCTGAGCTAGCCAAGGCTATGGGCATATCGGCAAGTCAGATTTACCGGGTGCGTGAAGGCAAGCGTCGCATCAACGAAAAGTTTATTATCGGGGCGATAAGAGCCTTCCCTGAAAGCAAGCTGGAGGAGCTTTTTTACCTGGCTCCTGAGTCCACAGAGGAACAACCAGCAGAAAAGGAAGCTGCTAAACTCTAAACCAGCCCCACCGGGTCGATGTCAATTGTCCAATTTTGAGGAATAGGTATTGACAGTAGAAAACTGGAGAGCTCAGACCCACGCAGTATGAGCTGCCACTGAAATCTGCCCCGCAGCCGGTGAATAAAGGCGGGGGCCGGACCGATTACATCCAGGCCGCCTATCCCCTGCGCATCTCTCTCCGCAATTATGTTACGCCTCATTCTCTCTGCTTCCCTCTGGCAGAGATAATCATTAGTATGGCTATAAACAAGGCTGGCTAGCTGCGTAAAGGGGGGATTATGAAGCTGGCGTCTATAGTCAATTTCCTTTTCATAGAACAAGACGTAGTCCTGTTGGGCGGCAGACTGAATGGCATAGTGCTCCGGGGAATAGGTCTGAACGATAACCTTACCGCCTAAGGTACCACGTCCCGCTCTCCCCGCCACCTGACTCAATAGCTGAAAGGTCCTCTCCCCGGCCCGGAAGTCGGGCAGGTTCAGACCGGTATCAGCATTAACCACTCCCACCACGGTAACCAGAGGTAAATCCAAGCCCTTGGCAATCATCTGGGTGCCAACCAGAATATCAGCCTTATGGGCACGGAACTTATTTAATATCTCTTCGTGGGAATGCCTCCGTTGGGTAACATCGCTATCCCAGCGCAGTAGCCTGGCCGGTGAGAAGGCATTACCCGCTTCCTGCTCCAGCTTCTGAGTACCAATACCCAAGAACTTTATCCGTTGGCTCAGACAACGGGGGCAAGTCTGAGGTACCGGCATACGGTAATTGCACTGATGGCACACCAGGACACCTTCAGCAAAATGGTAGGTAAGGGTAACCTCGCAGCGCCTACAGCGGAGGACAAAACCACAATTACGGCACTGCACAAAGCCGGCTGTCCCCCGCCGATTAAGAAATAAAATCACCTGCTCCCCATTGGCTATAGCCTTAGCCGTCGTCTGTGCCAGAGAACGACTAAAAATGCTCCTGTTTCCTGCCTTGAGTTCCTCCCTTAAATCCACCACCTCAACCTGAGGCAGGGGCGAACCCTCTCTGGGAGTAACCCGTTCCGGGAGCTGAAGCAGATGATAGTCCCCTCTCTGAGCATGATAGAAAGACGCAACATCCGGCGTAGCACTGCCCAGAACAACCACCGCCCCGGTCAGCTCCGCCAGCTTTATGGCGGCATCACGAGCATGATAGCGGGGCGATTTATCACCCTGTTTATAGGTCCATTCGTGCTCCTCGTCAATGATGATAAGACCCAAATCAGGCTGAGGGGCAAAAATAGCGCTCCGGGAGCCGATGACAACATCGAATTCCCCCTCTCTTATTCGCTGCCACTCATCAAACTGCTCCCCCAGGGAGAGTTTAGAGTGAAGAACAGCCACCTTATGGGGAAAGCGGGCAGCGAATCTCTCTATAGTCTGGGGGGTCAGGGCAATTTCGGGAACCAGAGCAATACCCCGCTTACCCAACCTCACCGCCTCAGCCAGCGCCTGGAGATAGACCTCGGTCTTGCCGCTCCCGGTAACCCCCTGAAGCAGAAAAACGGGTGTTGAAGCAGAACCCTTGGCCAATTGGAGCAAAGCAGACTTGATAGCCTGCAACGCTGACCTTTGGGCAGCAATAAGGGTCAGTGGCGGTGACGGTGTAATGCCCTGATAGGAAATCGGCTCACGCCTTACCGCCACCGGCTGAAGTTCGACCAGACCCTTGCTGACCAGGGCGTCAGCCACCGCTTTATCACATTTTACCTGCCGTCTGGCTTCTGCCAGTGAAATTGGTTTAGACTGCTGAGTTAAAAAGTCGAGAAGAGCCGCCTGCTTGCTCGCCCTTCTTTCACGCAGCCTGACTGCCTCCTGCCGAGCCTCGTCAGCATTCACCATCAATCTGAGGTGAAGTTCTACCTTGGGTCTTACCTTGATTGGCTCCAGCTCGTAGCTTCTTACCGCTAACCGGCGTCCCACCAGCTGGGAGACAATAGCCTGAGCCCTCTTTTTACCCGACACCTTCTCCAGATTTCTCAGGCTAACCCTGCCCTCTTTGTGGATTAAATCAAGGACACGTCTTTGTTCTGAACCAAGAGAAGATGAGTCATATTCACCGGGAGCAACTAGGCTGGAGACAAAGGTAACTACCCTCCGCTCAAACCCCGGAGGCAGCATTAAAGCTACAGCGTCAAAAAGAGGCGATAGATAGTAATCACTTATCCAGCGAGCCAGCGATATCCGAGCCAAGGACAACAGGGGTTGAGACTCAATAATGCCGACTATCTCCCTGGTTTCCTCTACCGAGGGATATTGAGATAGCTCTAAAACGATGCCCTGAAGGAGCTTATCACCAAAGGGAACCCATACCGCCTGCCCCACCTCAACACCAAGATCAGAGGGTATAGTATAGCTATACGCCCGGTGCTGTGCTATCGGCGAATTAACACTAACCTCAGCATACCTCATCCCCTACTCCGCGAGATAACCCCACTGGCTCTTACTTCTTTTCCTTGAGACGAGATTTCTTGCCACTAAGCCCACGCAGGTAATAAAGCTTAGCCCGGCGTACCTTTCCGTGCCGCACCACCTCTACTCCCTCGACAAGGGGAGAATTCAACGGAAAGGTACGCTCCACACCTATCCCATGGGTAACACGCCTTACCGTAAAGCTGCCACCATCGGCACCATGGCGAACCTTAATCACCACTCCCTGAAATAGCTGGAAGCGTTCCTTATCCCCCTCTACGAGCTTAGTGTTGACCTTTACTGTGTCTCCGGGAGCCAGGGGAGGAATATTGGGATTTGGCTCAACTTCAACTAATGATGAAACATCCATTCTTATAAGACTCCTCATACAAACTAAGATTGCTTCAGCCTGCTTACTAGCTGTTTTTCCTCTAAAGATAGGTTAGCCCTATCCAATAGCTCGGGACGACGCTGCAAAGTGCGTTGAATAACCTGCTCACGGCGCCACTTAGCAATTTGAGCGTGATTCCCGGATAGCAAAACCTGGGGCACTGACCAGTCTCTATACACTGCCGGGCGGGTGTATTGAGGATATTCCAGTAACCCGTTGCTGTGAGAATCCTCTAACGGTGAATCCGGTGAACCCAGAACCCCGGGCAGTAGCCTGACCACGGCATCCACTACCACCATAGCCGCCAGCTCGCCGCCACTAAGCACATAATCGCCGATACTAATCTCGTCAGTAACCAGATGTTCTCGCACCCGCTCATCAA
>DATKVW010000236.1:0-3751 GCA_035529875.1 Dehalococcoidales bacterium
ACGCCACAGCAAAAAAGAACGTTAGTTGATATATAACACCCATCGCCATGATACCTATGCTGGGTTTAAGTTTAATACTCATATGCGACCTTGTCAATGCCCAGAACGGCGATACTTTCTCTACGGTGTGAAGAAACACGAAAGGCTTGACGCCCATCCAGCTACGAGCTACAATAATTCTGTTAAACGCCGGGGTGGCGGAAGTGGCAGACGCAGCGGACTTAAAATCCGCCGGAGCAATCCTTGTGGGTTCGAGTCCCGCCCCCGGCACCAAGGGATGGTTATGCTCTGGCTGATAGTATTACTGGGTTACTTTTTAGGTTCCATACCAACCGCTTATATTGCCGGACATCTGGCCAAGGGACAGGATATTCGGCAGATCGGCGATGGCAATGTCGGCGCCGCCAATGTCTTTCGCCACCTAGGAGCTAAGACAGGTGTAGGGGTATTTCTGGCTGATGCCAGTAAAGGGGCTCTGGCTATTTTTGTCGCCCAGGCAGCCGGTATGCCCCAGGTAGCCATCCTGTTTACCGGTGTTGCCGCTGTTGTCGGTCATAACTGGCCAATTTTTCTCCGCTTCAGGGGCGGCAAGGGCTTCAGTACCACCATCGGTGTCCTGACAGCAATTATCACTCAGCCAATACTAATCTTAGCGGGACCAGCACTGGCCGCACTCTACGCCAAACGGAATACCTCTATTGCCGGTTGTGTGTTGTTTATTCCACTGCCAGCAGTATGCTGGTGGCTGGAAGTCCCCGGAATTTTCACTGCTTACGGTATCGCCCTGCCCTGTTTGATAGGCGTTACCAACTTCATCAGAAGAAAACAGGTAGTGGAAGCTACCTAGTTATTTTCTTTTCATTACCGACCTTACTGCTCGCTCAATGTCCTTAGCGGTAAGACCGTATCTTTGCAAAAGCTCAGCAGCTTTACCCGATTTGGCATAGGTATCCTTGATAGCCACAAACTCCATTGGGACTGGCTGATGTGTGGCTACTACCTGGGCAACAGCGCTGCCCAGTCCGCCATGCTCCAGGTGCTCTTCAGCGGTAACAATAGCCCTAGTTTCAGCGGCTGCCTTAATAATAGCATCCTCATCAATAGGCTTGAGGGTAGGCATATTCAATACCCGGCAATTTATACCCTCCTGCCTCAAGTTATCGGCAGCTTCAATAGCAGCGGCTACCATAATTCCGATAGCAATAATGGTTACCTCATTTCCTTGCCTCATAGTCGCCGCCTTGCCCAGAACAAAACGATAATCCTCGCTATAGACTATCGGTACTTTGGGGCGGCACAGCCTGATATAGAAGGGACCGTAGTTGTTAGCGGCGACTCTTATCACCTGAGCAGTTTCAATAGCATCGGCAGGGACAATAACAGTAAAGCCGGGCAGAGCACCAATCAGGGATAGGTCTTCAATAGCCTGGTGTGAGGTACCATCCTCGCCAACACTGATGCCTCCATGGGTGGCTACCAGCTTAACATTGAGCCTGGGCTGAGCGATAGACATGCGAATCTGGTCAAAGCAACGTCCCGGGATAAAAACAGCAAAGGTGCTGGCAAAGGGTATTTTACCGGCGGCTGCCAGTCCCGCAGCGATACCTATCATATTCTGCTCAGCAATACCACAGTCAAAAAAGCGCTCAGGGAACTCCTGGGCAAAAAACTGGGTCATTGTTGACCGGCACAAATCGGCATCCAGCGCTACAATATCCCGGTTCTCCCTGCCCAGCTCAACCAGGGTTTTACCGTAAACTTCTCGTATAGAAGCCTCCGGGGACATCTCTACTCCAGCTCCTTCAGGGCTATCTTCACTTCCTCGGCACTGGGAGCTTTGCCGTGAAAATCGGGATTATTCTCCATAAAGCTGACCCCCTTGCCCTTGATGGTATGGGCAATGATGACCGTGGGCTGCCCCTTAACCGGTTTTGCCTGTTCAAAGGCAGCAATAAGCTGGGCGAAGTCATGACCATCTACCTCAATAACATGCCAGCCAAAGGCTTGCCATTTCTTATTAAAAGGGTCAAGGTTCATAACATCGCGGTTCCAGCCATCAATCTGCAATCCGTTATTATCCACAATCGCTACCAGGTTATCCACCTTAAAGTGAGCCGACGCCATCGCCGCTTCCCATATCTGCCCCTCATCACACTCCCCATCACCCAGCAGGACATACACCCGGTAGTCTTGTGCATTAAGACGGCCAGCCAGAGCGACACCGACGGCAAAAGACAATCCCTGCCCTAAAGCCCCGGCGGACATCTCCACTCCCGGAGTAAGCGTGCGGTCGGTATGCCCTTGAAGGCGACTGTCCAGCTGCCTCAGAGTGGTTAACTCATCCACCGGGAAGTAACCGCACTCGGCTAAAGTGGCATAAAGCACCGGGGCAGCATGTCCTTTGCTCAGTATGAATCGGTCCCTATCTGACCAGCCCGGGTCTGATGGCTTATACCTCAGCACCTTGAAATAAAGGGAGGTAACAATTTCCACCGCCGATAGAGAGCCGCCAGGGTGCCCGCTTCCTGCCTTACCTATCATAGAAATAATATGACGGCGTATCCTTTTGGCTACACTCTCCATTTCCGCCACTGATAATGACGAAAAGACCCCGGCACTACCTTTGTCTGCCGAGGTCTTTTGTGATAAATCACCTGATTCTGACAATGACATTGACACCTTCTATTTGGTATTTACCATTATACAATAACCTGTTATCCTAAGTCTATGTCTGCTTAACCTCTTCTCTAAAAAAAGAAAAACAACCGTGTTGATTTTTACTGGTTACCTGTGCTTAAATTAGTAGAGTAGAAAGGAGAAGATGATTGGAAAATTTAACCTTGAGAGTTTCAAACAGGGATGTACTGGGAAAGAAGACCAGGTTTTTACGCCGCGAAGGGATTACTCCTGTCCACCTCTTCGGGCATAATCTCAACTCGCTGGCGTTACAGTGCGATACTGCTCAGCTTCAACAGCTTATAGCCCAGGCTGGAATGACCAAACTGCTTAACCTTGAGATTGAAAACGAAAAGCAGCCAAAGAGCGTGTTTATCCGTGAGATTCAGCGGCAGCCCAGCACGGGAGCTCTAATTCATGTTGACTTCTACCAGATACGAAAGAGCGAGAAAATAAAGATAGAGGTTCCTATTGTCCTAACTGGTGAAGCCCCGGCGATGAAACTAAAAGGGCGCTCCCTGATGCAGACCCTTAATAGCCTGAGTATCGAATGTCTGCCCGATAAGATTCCGCCACAGCTAGAGGTTGACCTGAGTTCACTGGAGGAGGCGAACCAGGCAATTCATGTCAGGGATATTACCCTTGGTTCAGGTATCACCATTAATACCGACCCTGACCAGTTAGTAGTTAAAATTACCGAAGCAGTTGCGGAGAAAGTAGTAGAGGAGGTGGTAGCGGAGGAAGTAGAAGAGGTCAAGGCGGAAGCGGAGGAAGAAGGGCAAACTACTGAGTAAGTCTATGATGATTATTGACTTTCACACGCATGTATTTCCGCCCCAGATAAAGAAGAAGCGCAATAAGTACATTGATAGCGACCCCTGCTTTGCTATCCTCTACTCCAATCCCAAAGCCAGGCTGGCTACCGCCGATGAACTCATTGCCAGTATGGACGAGGTCGGGGTTGACATTTCGGTCATTGTCAATATCGGCTGGATTACCCATGAACTATGCGTGGAAACCAACGACTACATTCTGGAATCAGTAGCCCGCTATCCCAACCGTCTCATAGGCTTCT
>DATKVW010000237.1:0-5694 GCA_035529875.1 Dehalococcoidales bacterium
CAACTGGCATTGCCCGCAGGTAGAAGAGAAGTCGCCAACCCTTTTGGCTATTCTCAGAAGCAAGTCCAGCTTGTACTTTTTAGAGACTTTCTTGTTCAGGCTATCCTGATAAGTATTTATTTCTTTAGCAACCTTGTCATACCAGATGTTGTTTGATTCCATCTTTTTCCTGTTTAAATTTTATCAGGTAACCCTATCCCCTGTATCCCCTTCCCCTTAACAAGGGGAAGGGGAACTAATTATATAAGAGAGGCTTCGCCTCTCTTGGACTCTTCTCCGCGAACTAATCCCTAGGTTTTTATCAGCGCTTCCTTCCTGCTGCTGTTTTCTTCCTTTTGGTTTTTGTTGCCGTTGTTCGCTTTCTTTTTGGTAGGCTCAAATTCACCAAATTTCTCAAAGCCTTCTCGGCTTTACGAGTCTTGGATCTCACAGCCTGTTCGGCTGCCTTCTTTGCGTGGTGAACTGCTCTTTCCCCGTGGTCTATCGCGCCTTTGATACCACGAGCTTTGCCCAGATCCGGAAAGGCAACACTAGCTGCATCAAGCGCTGCTTTTTTACCCTCGTCTGCTGCGGCCTTACCATGACTGATTCTTTTAGCCATCTTTCCCACCTCCCCTAAATACTTGGCTTTCTTCTTATGCCACTCCATTGCCTATTCATAGGCATAGGCAACCTTCAAGATGCTCCTTGACCAAAGGGTGGCATCACTTCTTCTTTGTCCACCTTATTTGTAGTATCACCTTTTTTACACCGATACCAACCCATCTCTTTCCTTCGCGTATCATTTCATCGTATTCCTTTGCTTCTAATTCACTTTCAACTACCACTTTGAAATCATATCTTGCGCGGAATATCAACGCAACAATCAGTATCATACCTAATACAACAATAAAAGGCCAAAGTACATTAATCCACGGAGTATCTCCGAACCCTAGCCAACCCGTGACTTTTATGACAACCAGGAAAATACCTATGAGGAATAACCATCCAAGTCTTGTATAATTGAATACCCACTCAAAGGCGGCGTCAAGAGCATCTGTGAAAGTAAATTTTACAGCCTTTGCTTTTTCATAATCTTCTATAGTTATTCTTGCCTCCTCAATTTATTTCAGGTCTCTTCTTATGCCACTCTGTTGCCTGCTGGTAGGCATAAGCGATTTTGAGGATGGTTTCCTCGGCAAAGGGCTTGCCGATAATCTGCATGCCGATGGGCAGCCCGTCGGCGAAGCCGGCGGGAATGGAGATAGCCGGCACGCCGGCAATGTTGATGGGCAGGGTGCAGACATCGCTTAAATACATCTGCAGGGGGTCATCCACTTTTTCCCCGATTTTGAAGGGGACAGTGGGGGAGGTGGGGGTTATCAAGGCATCAAATTTCTCAAAAGCCTGGTCGAATTCGCGTCGTATCAAGGTGCGCACCTTCTGGGCTTTGAGGTAATAAGCATCATAGTAGCCGGCAGACAGGGCATAGGTGCCCAGCATGATGCGCCTCTTCACCTCAGCGCCGAAACCGTACTGGCGGGTCTTTTCCATAGCATCCCACATACTGTCGGCGTCCTGGTAGGAGAAGCCATACTTGACTCCATCGTAGCGAGCCAGATTGGCTGAAGCCTCGGAAGGAGCGATGATATAATATACTGCCAGAGCATAAGGGGTACTGGGCAGGGATACCTCCCAGTCCACGGTTACACCTAATTCCTCAAGCTTGCTGATGGCAACCTTTATTGCTTCGGCGACCTCAGTCTGCATTCCTTCAACAAAATACTCCCTGGGTATGCCGAGGCGAAGACCGTTGAGGTCAGCGTTAAGACATCGGGTATAGTCAGGGGTAGGGTGGGGGACGGAGGTGGAGTCTCTGGGGTCATGACCGGCGATGGCATTCATAACCAGGGCGCAGTCGGTAACATCCTGCGTTAGTGGTCCAATCTGGTCCAGGGAGCTGGCAAAGGCAACCAGACCGTAGCGACTTACCCTGCCGTAGGTGGGTTTCAAGCCGGTAACACTGCAGAAGCTGGCCGGCTGGCGAACACTGCCGCCGGTATCTGAGCCCAGAGCATAGATAGCTTCACCGGCAGCGACACCGGCAGCGGAGCCGCCACTACTGCCTCCGGGGACGCAGGATAAATCCCAGGGGTTGTGCGTGGTAAACAGGGCAGAGTTCTCGGTGGATGAACCCATAGCATATTCATCCATATTGGCTTTGCCGACGAATACGGCACCACATTCATTCAACTTTTCAATTACTGTAGCATCATAAGGGGGCACAAAATTTTCCAGCATCCGTGACGAGCAGGTAGTCCGTATCCCTTTGGTGCACATATTGTCCTTAATCAGCATCGGGATGCCGGTAAGAGAATTGGCATTCCCCTTAGCCATAAGCTCATCAGCCTTTTCGGCTTGGGATAGGGCTAGCTCATCGGTAACAGTGACCAGGGCGTGAACCCTGGGCTCTACCTGGTGGATACGCTCCAGTGTAGCCTTGGTTAATTCCACCGAGGACAGTTGTCTGGTCTTGAGCAGTTCGTGTGCTTCGTGGATGGTTAGTTGGTTGATTATCTACCTCACCCCCTTTGTCCCCCTCTCCTAAACAGGAGAGGGGGAAGTAGAGGTAACGAAGGGGCTTCGCCCCTTTTAATATTCCTTACCTAAGTGGTCTCTTATACCCCTCTTCTTCATCCCCTGATTACTATCCCTGGGCAACGAGGAGAGTTCTGGAGGGCATCATTCCAGCACGGCTCGGACTCTAAAGTAATCTCCTTCTTTGCGGGGAGCATTGGCCAGGACCTGCTCCTGAGACAGGGAATCGGATACTTCGTCGGTCTTCATTACATTCTGGAGAGGAATAGACTGAGCGGTAGGCGGAACATTGGTGGTATCTGCCTGCTGTAATATCTCAAAGTTCTCCAGGATGTTGGATAGCTGCTCTCTGAACTTATCTACCTCGGACTCGGTTAAGCCCAGTCGAGCCAGGAGAGCGATGTGTAACACTTCTTCATGGGACAGCTTCATTATCGGCTAATTATAACACCTGCAGTTGAGTATCGGCAACAGGGGGAGTCCTGCTATAATAAGAGTGTCGTGAAGATAAGTGGCAGGCTTATAATAGCTATCTTCAGCACTTTGCTGGAGGAGGCAGGCATAGCGGCTATTATGCTGTGGGGCTTGCCCTACCTTGGAGTTCATATCCCCTTGGCGGGACTTATTGTCTTGATGGTAGTCTGGGGTGCCTATTCGGTTACTATTTATCGTATGGGCAGTCGGGCTCTGATGAGAAAGCCGGTAGCCGGTCTGGGAGATGTGATTGGTAGCAGAGGTAAAGTGGTCAGTCGGTTAGCCCCGAGTGGTGTTATCAGAATTGGTAGCGAGCTTTGGGAAGCGACATCAGCTGGGAGGAGGATAAAAGCTGGCGAGGAGGTTACCGTGCTGGGGCGGGAGGGGCTCAGGCTCATTGTGCGTAAAAGTAACAGTTCCAAGAGGAAATAGTTGATAAATATTGATGGGGCTCAAAAATCGGGGAGTGGCACTATCGTCCGTTTTGCTGTCGGCTTAGCCGCTCTGCTTGGTGAGGAGCTCCATCTGACCAATATTCGCGCTAAAAGGGAAAAGCCGGGATTAAGACCTCAGCATCTTAAATCAATCCAGGCACTCCAGCAGATATGTCACGGCAGTTTGAGTGGCGGTGAGGTTGGTTCCAGCGAGATAAGGTTTATACCCGGGGGAGAGGTCAAGGGTGGCTCTTATGAATGGGATATCGGCACCGCCGGGTCGACTACCCTGCTGGCGATGACCCTGCTGCCAGCAGCCCTTTTTGCTGATAAGGCTCTCAGCTTCAAGATATCGGGAGGGTTATTTCAGGACTTTGCCCCGTCTGCCTACCACATGCAGTATATTTTCCTGCCACTGCTTCAGAGGATGGGTATCAATGCCCGACTTGATATTATTCGCCCCGGCTATGTCCCCCGCGGGGGTGGTATTATTGAGGTAGAGGTGGAGCCGGTAACAGGAAAAATCAAGCCAATCAGGTTATCTAATCAAGGGAAAATTATTAGGGTTGAGGGGGTTGCCCTTTCTTCTCATCTCAAGGAGAGAAGGGTAAGCGAGCGGATGGTGGCGAGGTGCAACGGATTGCTTGAATCCAGTGGCTACCGGGCACAGATAGAGGTTATCTATGATACCAGGGCGCTGCAGCGGGGAGCAGCTCTGGCAGTATATGCCACAACCGATACCGGGTGTATTATTGGTGCTGACCGTGCCGGTGAGCCGAGACGAACCTCGGAAGATATCGCCGAGTATATAGCCCGGAACTTGATTGAGGATTTAGCCTCCGGGGCTACGGTTGACCGTTATTTAGCCGACCAGCTTATTTTTTACGCTGCTCTAGCTGATGGGGTTAGCGAGTACAGGATTCCCAGGCTAACGGAGCATGTAGAGACCAACCTGTGGCTGGTGGAGACGATGCTGGGAGTTAAGACTGAAGTTGATAATAATCTGGTGAGAATTCAGGGGATAGGTTACTCGCCAGAGGCGTAAATTACCTACACCTTCTACCGCTGGCATAACTCAGCAATCAGGATATTCAGGGCAAGCTCGTCATCGTATTTTCCGGTTTTAATAGAGAGGTCAGCCTCTAAAAGCCTATGGTATACCTCCTTAAGCCGTTCCCAGGAATACATGCCAGTCTGCTCCAATGTCTTGCGCAAAGCAAACTCTGAGGTTATCCCCAGCCTATCCTGAATCTCCTGTTGCGATTTTCTCTGGTTTCTCAGTTCCTTGACCCGAACTATCATTTGAAGCTGGTGCGCCAGTATCGCCAGGAGATAGGCTGAGCTGGCTCCTCCTTGTAGCAGCTGTTGTAACAGTTGTTGAGCAAGCCCGGCTTTGGACTCAAGGATAGCGTCAATCATAGCAAAGACATTAGTCTGTTGGGCGTAGCTTACTATTTTCCTGATATCCTCTATCTCAATGCGACGACCTGCAGTAAATAGAATCAGCTTATCAATTTCGTTGCTCATAATCCATAAATTGCTACCCACCATTTTAGCCAGCAGGTCTACCGCTTGAGGGGATATGCTACTCCCTTCTCTCGCCACCCGACTTTGAATCCACTGGTGGAGCTGTGGTTCTCTTAACAGGGGGAAAGACCTCATCTGGGCGCCGGCAAGCCCCTTGAGAAGAGGATTATTACTGCTTATTTTGCCGTCTATTAATACTAATATGGTGGTGTCTGGTATGTTGCCGGTATATTCCGCCAGTAATTTAGCCTCATTTTGGCTGTTATCAGTGGACGCAGCTTTCTTGCGGCGGCTGGGCTTACCTTTGGATTCAAAGCGCTCAAGAAGTCCTTTAATGATGACCAGGCGCTTCTCTGCCAGGAAGGGGGAGGCATCACAAACGGTTTTTAGCTGGTCTAAGGTCAATTGCTGACCATCAAGTATGGTGGTGTTGGTGACTAACATCGTCTGGTCACCCATTTTTCTTTTTATCTCTTCAAGCGACTGATAGATGGAAAAATCGTCCTGACCAGATAGAATGTACAGCAAGGTTTACCTCTTTAAATTAATGTAACTCCCTCATTTTACCACACCAGGGGCAAAGCTGTTTATTAAAGACTCTTTATCAACCTGCCCCCTTTATCCCCCTCCCTTACCAGGGAGGGGGAAGTGGTTGGGTAAGAGAGGCTCCGCCTCTCTTAGA
>DATKVW010000238.1:0-4736 GCA_035529875.1 Dehalococcoidales bacterium
GTCGCGTTGCTTTGCCGTTAATTCCCTCTCAGCCGCTGTTACCTGGTCCTCCAATGCTTCCAGCTCCTCCTCCCATTCCGAGATATCCAGCTCAGCCAGAACCTGCCCTTGTTCAACAGTGTCCCCTTCTTCTACCAGAACCGCTTCCACTGTTCCTTCTTGGTAGAACAGGTCAAAAGCCAGGTCTTCGGTACGGGAAAGAGCCAGGTTACCGGCAGCGGTGATTTCTATGGTCAGGTCACCTCGCTGAACCGTTGCTACCTGATTTTGTAGCAGCGTTTCTGAGTCTGATTCTGATTCACAACCAAGAAAGGAAATGCCAAACGCGCACAGCAAAGACGTTATCAGTATTATTTTTAAAAGTCTCATCGATTTCACAATACCTTTCTATGTGTCTGTCTACACTATTATAACGCAAGTCAGGTGAAAAAAGTTAGTAACCGGCAACCCGAAAAATGGAGTTCTTAATTAAAACCTCACCCCCTTAAAACTATCCCTTCCCTTAGTAAGGGGGTAGGTTGTTAACAAATATCCAAGGAAACTTAGAAATGGGCTTAGAATTATCTCCGGTTGTGGTATAATATTTATTAAGTAATCTATTATGTGTGGGGAGAGTAATTTCTGGACACGATAGAGGTAGCCCGCAAGGCAGTGGAAGCTGCCAGCGATAAGCAAGCCAGTAGTATCATGCTGCTTGATGTTCGGGATGTGTGTAACTTTGCCGATTACTTCGTGCTTTGCAGCGGTGATAGCGAGAGACAGATTCGGGCCATTTTTGAAGAAGTGGCTCATGCTTTAAAAAAGGAAGGCGTCCTACCCCGCCATTATGAGGGTACTGTGGATTCAGGGTGGCTTCTGCTTGATTTTGGCAATGTTATCGTCCACATTTTTTCTGCCTTTGAGCGGGAATTTTACCAGCTGGATGAGCTCTGGAGTCAGGCCACCCCTGTAGTTAGAGTTCAGTAGCTGAAAATTTCCTTATCGGAAAAGAACAGCTTGATTTCCTCTTCAGCGGTCTCCACCGCATCCGAGCCGTGAACGGTATTGTGCTCAATATCTAAGCCGAAATCACCTCTAATAGTGCCTGTCTCAGCCTTAGCCGGGTCGGTTGCCCCCATTATTTTTCTAATTAACTCTATCGCTTTTTCACCTTCAAAGACGAGAGCAATTATCGGGGCAGAAGTAATGTAACTTACTAAGTTATTAAAGAAGGGCTTACTGGCGTGGATAGCATAGTGGCGCCGGGCTAAGGCTTTATCCATGTGAAGCATCTTAGCCGCTACCAGCTTAAGTCCCTGCTCCTCTAAACGAGCAATAATGGTGCCTGCCAGTTTCCTGTGCATGGCATCGGGTTTAATGAGAACTAAAGATTTCTCCATTTTAAGCTCCTATTCCATAACGTTTGGATTTGGTGATTTGCGGTCGCCTCAGGTATAGCGGCTGCAAAGTAACCGGGTCATCATAACTACCTGCCTCAAGTCTCATTCGCCCCAGCTTGGCGAAAAGACTGGCTCGCTGTGCCGGGGTAGGTGGGGGTGGTATTACTGCTTTTTCCTTGAACTGGTTTCTTAGCTCAGTGGCGATTGATGATACAAATTCACCACAGAATACAGTTTTGGTGGTTATCTGCGGCAGTAACTGGTCAACGGTGGTTATGTGTTCGGGGGTTAGCTGAGACCACTCGCTGTCTTTCTTCTGGTATAAAGCCGTAGCAATTTCTCCTCTGCCGGCATTAAGTATGGGACGGATGGGCAGACCGGTGTCAGCGTGCTGGTAGGCTGCCAGTTCCAGGGAGCTGATACCAATTATCGGGATTCCCAGGCTGAAGGCTAACCCCTTGGCGGTACTAATCCCCACTCGCAATCCGTTATAGCTTCCCGGTCCCTTAACTACAATGACGCCGCTTATAGATTGCAGACTCAGCTTATTCTGCTCCATCAGGTCAACCAGATGGGGTAACAGCTGGGTAGTATGGCTTTGCTCACAGCGCCAGGTCGATTCGGCGAGCACCTCGCCGTTTTGAATCAAGACCAGGCTGGCGGTATCGGTTGCAGTATCAATAGCTAATTGCATGGTATCACTTTCTACTGTTCGGCATAGTGCTTTAGTTGGGCAACTAGTTTTCGGTAGCGTTGACCGCTGGGTTTGAGGTAAAAGCTGCGCTCAGTATCGGACAGGTAGTCTATCTGGATAAGCAGATGCTCCTCGGGCAGTGCCGTTAACCCCTTTTCCGCCCATTCCACCACGCAAACACCATTACCGTACAAATAGTCGTCCAAGCCTAATTCCTCAATCTCTTCTATGTGGTCGAGGCGATACAGGTCTATGTGATATAGAGGCAGCCTGCCATAAAGTTCCCTGATTATGACGAAGGACGGACTCAGCACATAGTCTTTGATATCCAGTCCCTGGGCAATACCCTGGGTGAGACAGGTCTTGCCCGTCCCCAGCTCGCCAACTAGGAGAAAAATATCACCGGGTTGAGCTAGCTCACCGATGCCGACCCCGAACTTTTGAGTCTGCTCCGGACTGTGGCTGATTAGCTTAATACGGTTCATCTGGCGGTGAAATGCTCCCATCCCCCCTTAGGAAGATTGAAAAGCTTTCCTTCCCTGTCAATCAGGGTTATCTCACCTATCTTGCCAGCTACGATTTCGCCAATTATGGTTACCGGACAAGAAATAGCTGTTTTTATCTTATCAATGGTCTTACTGTCGGCGGTGAATAGCAATTCGTAGTCCTCTCCCCCCGCTAGCGCCAGTTCCAGCGCACTGTCACCGAAGTTAGCCGTGACTTCGGATTGGATGGGGACACGCTCAACTTCTATTCGGGCACCAACCTGGCTGGCCTGGCATATGTGTTTCAGGTCTGAAATCAGCCCATCACTAATATCTATAGCTGTCTTAACCCCTCGTTCTACCAATAGTTGTCCTTCAGCGATTCGGGGGTAGGGACGAAGGAACGCCTGTTTAAAGCAGGCAGTAGCCTTGGGGTCAAACTGAAGTTGCTGTTTCAGCATCCTGACCCCGGCGGCGGCGGCGCCTAAATAGCCGGTAACCGCTACCTTATCGCCAGTTTTGGCTGCTGAGCGGGTGAGGATATGCTTATCCTGTCCCTTGGTGCTGCCAAGAACAGTGATACTGATAGTCACCAGGGGGGCACCGCTGGTATCGCCGCCAACTATAGCTACGTCAAACTGCTGTGCCAGCTCAATCATCCCCTGGTAGAAGTCGGTAACATCCTCCACTTCAGTATCACCGGGTAAAGCTAGCGATATCAATGCATATCTGGGCACGCCACCCATCGCCGCAATGTCGCTCAGGTTAGCGGCCATGGCTCGCCACCCCAGGCCTTTCCAGGAAGTTATGTCTGAGGGAAAGTGTACGCCCTGAATAAGTAAATCGGTGGTGGCTAGTTGGGTTGAGGCATCGCCGTGCCAGACGGCAGCGTCATCACCGATACCAATGATGAGTTGTTTCCAGGCTTCTACTTGCTTGTCCTGGGTGCGGTGAACCATCTTGGCGAGGAGGTCAATCAGTCCAAATTCCCCCAGCTCGGAAACCTTCATAGCGGGATTGATTATAGCACGCTCTCTATTTGAGTAACAACAAGATTTAAGGGGGCTAAAGAGTGGGGGGCATTACATGCGGCTATCTTTTGATGGGATGATGCCTTGGGTTAAAAACTGGGATGTCCAGTTGGCGAACTCTTGGGTGCTGGAAAACTCTTGATAAAAATTCTCGGAAAATGCCATGTATACTTGGGCATTAGGCATTTCTTTTTCAAAATTAGTCTCCAGGTGATTTAGCCAGTGGTCAATAGCTAGGGGGACATCCTGGCATCCAAAACCACCAAGGTCAGGGAAGGGAGTGTAATACCGTCCTGCGGTGTCGAAAATGGTAAGTCGATTATCGGCTATAGGGATGGCAACGGCGATATGGGCTCTGGGTTTGGAGTTAAATGTCCGGACTCCCACTACCCAGGCGGGGTACTTTCTCTGATTAAAATTCAGCAGCATGCTGGTCAGCAGTACTGCCGTATCTTCACAATCCCCTGCCCCATCTCTTATTGTCTCAGCTGGCAGCCGCCAGAAGTCCCCTCTCCACTCTAAGGTTCCGTTTATAGATTCAGGAAGCAGCGGCATAGGGCTATCTACACTGTATTTGATGTTCCCTATTATCCACTGAAACATGGCAGCATAGGCTTTCCAGAGTTCCACTTCGGAGTACTTGCTGGTGATTTCTTGAACTATAGTTGAAACTTCCGGGTCATCTGGGGTAATAAAAAGCTGCCCGTTTTGCCCAATACCTAACCGCAGGTTTATTTGTTCCCTTAAATTGACGTAGCTGCTAAGTATCTGTTTTTCGTCTGCAAGGCTCTCCATTTCTAGTTTGATGGCGTTTAATTGAGTAATGGTTTCATTTAGTCGAGTAACGGTTTCGTTTAGTTGATTATTGGTGTCATTCAGCCGGGTTCTGGTGGTGTTTAGCTGATGCCACAGACTGCCGCATAGACTAACAGAGATTACCAGCAGAACGGCGGCAGCAATAAGCAATTTCTTCCACAAGCCTTGTGTCATCTTACTTGATTCTTTTCGGAGTTTCCTTGTCTTACGGACCTTAAGTTAAGATTATAGCATTCATATGGCCGGGTAACAATCAGAGCTAGCTATAATGTGCAAAAACTGGTATTCTTTAAGGGAGGATGCGTTACGCTCTTATTGCTGATATTCACGC
>DATKVW010000239.1:0-2044 GCA_035529875.1 Dehalococcoidales bacterium
GGTTAACGGGATTATAGCTGTAGTTCTAGGCTACCTGTTAGGTTCTATTCCAACCGCCTATATCACCACTCGTGTAGCTATGGGTAAGGACATTCGGCGAATGGGTGGGGGTAATGTTGGCGGTTTAAACACCTTTCGTGAGGCAGGTTTTATACCTTTTGCGATAGTGGCGTTGGTTGATGTGAGTAAGGGGGTAGCAGCGGTGGCTATTGCTCAGTGGGCGCTGGATGTGACTGAGCCTTTCCTTTTGCTCACCGCTTTGGCGGCAGTCACCGGGCATAACTGGATGGTTTTTCTCAAGTTCAGTGGGGGGAAGGGTATGGCACCAGCAGTCGGTGCCCTTTTCGTCCTGTTTCCGTTCTATGATTACTCGCTTGGACTAGCCTTCTTCTTTGGCGTCATACTGATACCCTATATAATTACCCGTAATGTAGCTCTATCTTTGGCTTGTGGGCTCATAGCGCTGCCCTTCATTGGTTGGCTTGGTGTGAAATCAGTGCCATTTACCATCTTTACCATCGCCTTGGGGTTGATAATACTAATCAAATACCTGCCCACGGCTAGACTGGCTTGGGTTAGGGCAGAAAATAAGAGAGACTTCATCTTTGACCGCTGGCAGAGGGATAGGGACAGAGAGAGGAAGAGAGATTAAATAATATCTAGCTAGATAGGCAGAAAAACTGTATAATTAGGGGTGTGGAGAATCCTCAGCTCATTTCTGATGTACAGCGGCTGACCGAGAGCCTGGGGCAATTTCCTGAACCAGTAGCGAAGCCTACTTTGGTTACCGTTAGTGGCTTACCTGGAACAGGCAAAACTTACTTCTGTAACAAATTAGCCGAGAGATTATCGTTCATTATCCTGGAAAGTGATGCCTTGCGCAAGGCTCTTTGCCCGTCGCCGAGCTATAGCCCCGAGGAGAGTTCACGCCTTTTTCGAGCGTGTCATCATCTTACCGAACAGCTGTTGAAACGAGGATTTCCTCTTATTCTAGATGCCACCAATCTGTCAGAAGGACATCGTGAGTATCTTTATAGCATTGCTGACCATCTCGGTGTCAAATTAGTTCTGGTGCAGGTGGAAGCGCCATCTCAGGTAGTCCGTGAACGGCTTAAGGGCAGACGAGGTTCGGGGACAAAATCAGATGCCGACTGGATGGTATACCAGAGAATGAGACCTTCGGTTCAGCCGATTCGTCGTAACCACTATGTGGTGGATACTTCCTGGGATATTACCCCGGTGTTGGACAAAATAGTGAGAGAGGTGAGGAAGGTCGGAGTTTGAAGGGAGGGAAAAGGAGATTCAAAATGGAGATCAAGGTTATAACTGGTGATATTACTAAAATTGAAGCCGATGCCATCATAGTCAATTTTTTTGAGGGTATGGAACGCCCTGATGGTGATGTTGCTACCATTGACAGGGCTTTAACTGGCGCTATCTCCCAGCTTATCGGTAAGGGTGAGATTAAGGGTAAACTCAATGAGATTACCGTTATCCACAGTCTGGGCAAACTTCCGGCAGCCCGGGTAACTATGGTTGGTTTGGGCAAACAACAGGAACTATCCACGGATAAGGTTCGGGGAGCCGTGGCTGAGACCTGCCGTTTACTGCAAAAAAGGGGTGTGAAAACCATCGCTACCGTGGCTCAGGGAGTGGGAATAGGCGGTATAACTCCGGAGGGTTCGGCACAAGCCATCACCGAGGGTGCCTTGCTTGGTGTTTATTCCTTCCGCAAGCATATAACCAAAGAGGCGGAATATGGTGAAATCGAACAGTTTACCATAGTTAATGCTAATGAAAGCAACCTCCCTCTTTTAGAGCAGGGCTGTAATAAAGGCAGGATATTAGCTGAAGCCGCTAACCTGGCTCGTGATATGGTTAATGAGCCGGCCAATTATATGACGCCGACCCATATGGCTGAGATGGCAACCAGGCTAGCCAGGACTTACGGGCTTAAAATCAGTGTTCTGGAGCGGGAGCAGATGCAGGAGCTGGGAATGGGGGCGCTATTAGGCGTGGCCCGCGGAAGTCTAGAACCACCCAG
>DATKVW010000240.1:0-11881 GCA_035529875.1 Dehalococcoidales bacterium
CAGATTCCCAGTGGTGTGTCTTCCCCCTCAATTTCCAGCCCAATTTTACCGGTCAGCGGTGATTCACCGGCATAAATGCCGATTATTCTTTTGGTCTGGCTCTTCAGGTAAATGTCCCCGCCATTTTCTACAATTATCTCCGGTGTGAAATCCAGCAGTTCATTGCCAACAAACTCAGCTATAGCTCCGGCAACCGAAGCCATAGGACCAACCCCGGCTCTGGCAGCAGCCAGTAGCATTTCCTTAACGATGTGGGGAGCATTGTCATCAGTGGGGAGGGGTTTCAAGGAGGTTAGAAAATCAGGATATCTCTCTATGTATCTTTCCAGGATATCACGATACTTCACTACCAGCTTATGGGCTTTTCTTTTCAGGTTAGTCGAGGCACGGATATACAGGTCTGTCTCTTTGACGACTACATTGAAAGAGATTAGGTTCTTAGCCTTAACCCAGTGGCGATAGGTTCTCGGCTCATACATTGATTAGAAGTGAACCTCCATGGCTCGTGGAGGACAGGCTTTAATGCATAGTCCACAGGCTATGCACCTGTCATCGTGAAAAGTAACCCGTCTGGTTGCGGGGTCGAGTTCAAAGACACCGGTGGGACAAACAGTTATGCAGGCGCCGCAGTGAGTGCATCGCTCCTCATTGCGAAGGACATCCTGGCTGAGCGACTGGATTCTCACCCCGGTTTTAGTCAGATACCGAATACCTTTGTCATAGTCGTTTTGTTCCCCGCTTAATTCCAGTACTAAAATACCCTCCTCATCAGGAGTAATTGAAGCCTTGAGGATATTGAAGTCAAGGTTAAACTCCTTGACCAGTCGGCTTACTATCGGTTGACCTGACAGCCGTGGTGGAAAGCGGAGAACAATTCTTTTAGAGACAGCCATTTCAATCCTTTATCGGGCGTTCCTTAAGTGGCTTAATTTTTATGCCTGATTCTACACCGGGCAGGGGAGCCACCGGTTTAGTCAGCAGGAATTTCCCTGAGGTTATCCACTCCTTTAAGATGGTGGCAATTTCTACCGCCCTTGGGTAGCTGGACAGAGAAGCGGTGGGCACCTCCTTGCCCCGAATTGCTATCTTGCCACTCCTCAATTGAGCATAACTAACTTCGCCCAGAATATCTGGTTTTAATTGAGGGTATGCCTGGGAATAATCTATAATAGGGGCGACAATATCACTATCGGTTACCGTGGTATATTGCAGGATTTCTTCAGAGAGTACCGGGATAGGAATTCCAACTCCAACGGTAAGGGTGCAGCCGTAGCCGAGCATGCTCGTTCCTATCAGCCATCTGGGATTCATTTGCTTCAAATCACCGATTACTGCCAGAGTGCCGGCACCGGTTCTGGGTATCCCTTTCTCAGTGCGGGGTACATCGGGATTATGCTGGGTGCCGTGCCAGGCAACAAAGCCTGTCCCTCCGCCTAAGAATATCTTGGTGCCGATGCCGATAGTCTGGTAATAGGGGTCGTTAAACAGTGGGGAGAGCTGCCCTGCAGTGGCATAATTAGCATTACCTAGATTTGGTTTTAGTATACCCATATAGGTATAGATTGTCTTATCCGAGAGGTTCGCCGCTACATTGTAATTTTGGTAGGCATTCCTGATATTAAATAACACGGCATCATTAAGGTCTTTGATATTAATCCAGGTTTCCAGTCGTTTCCTCGGATAACAGTCGGTGCCATAAGCGGTGGCTATCAGCCTGATATCTTTGCCTGCTACCAGCTCCTCAATTACATGACCGCCGCCGTAATTGAATTCGCCAGGATGGATTCTATTTCGGGGGTCGTCGTCGGGGAGAGCATTAGCCCCGATGAAGACATCTACCGCAGCCAAGCCGGCGTAAGCCAGGACATCATTGAGATACACCCTGCCGCCGCCAAGCTTTATTTTGGGTTTGGAGTGTCCAATATTAAAATAGGCACCAGAAGAACACATAGGACCGAAGGTGCCGGTGGTAACTACATCTACCTCCTGGGCTGCTTTTTTCACACCCTTCTGTTGGACAATGTCTATTATCTCTTCAGCGGTAACTACTACCGCTTTGCCCTGTTGTATCTTCTCGTTTATTTCCTCAATTGTTTTTGACATACTTAAAAGATAATAATATTAAATCTCGGGCTTGTCAATTTGCACTATCCTTTAGGTTTTTATTAGGTAACTCTCAGGAACTACCCCTTATTGCTATCTGGATGAAGAAGAGTCAAAGAGAGGCGGAGCCTCTCTTACATAGAGTCTTCCCCCTCCCTTATGAAGGGAGGGGGATTAAGGGGGTAGGTTGCTAAACAGCCTCTATTGAAAAGTGGCTTATCCAATGAGAAGAAAGTTTGTTATAATAGGTGATGGTAGCTTATCTAGGAGGTAATGCTCGCCATGGTAAGAGGCTATACTGCTAAGTACACCAAAATAGGTTCCGGGTATATGGGACAGGTTGTGGAATGGCCTGAGGTAATTACCGAGGGGAAAACGATAGAGGAATGCAGAGAGATGCTTAAGGACGCTTTGCGAGAAATGATATTAGCCTATAAGCAACAAGAGAAAGAAATCCCTCTCGGTGGAGACCTCATAGAACAAATGCTTATAGAGGCATGAGTTGTCGGTTAAGCGTCGCGATTTAGTGAAATACCTTGAGGTAAATGGATTTTATCTATTGCGTGAGGGCAGCAAGCACTCTGTCTATACAAATGGTGCTAAGACGCTGCCAGTTAAAAGACACCTTACACTTGACAGGATAACTGCCAACGAATTGTGCAAGCAAGCCGGGCTTGTCCCCAAGTTTTAGGCTGATAGAGTAGTGGCGGAGGGTAGTATTACGAAATCTCGGGCTTGTCAATTTGCCAGCATGGGGTTGGTCTGACTCTAGAATCAGTATTGAGGCAGAGATTCATACTCGTTTTGAAGCAAGTTGTTCCTGGTATTTTCTTTTCTCTTCTTGATACCAAGAGACCAGTTCTGCTAGCATCTCGCGGATAGGAAAATGATAGGGGCATCTTTCCTCACAGTCACCGCACTGAGTACAATTAGCTGCTTTAGCCATTGCATCATCATCTATTCCTGAGAAGAATCTTCCCACTGGCAGACGTTTGTATCCGCTTTTGATGTACATTACTGTTGAAATAGGTATTTCTGCGGTACACGGCTGGCAGTAATCGCAACGACGGCAGAACTGGGTACCCAGTTTCTTTCTTAGACGTTGCATCGCACGACGTTCTGGCTCGGTCATTAAATGGGGTGCCTTTAGCACCTGAACAATCTCTTCTATCTCACCGGGTTTTTCGATGCCGGGGATGGAAACTACATCAGGAAACTGGAAGAGATACTTGAAGGCAATAGTAATGTTGTCTAGCATCCCTCCTGCCAAGGGTTTCATGGCAATGAAGCCCATGTCTTGCTCTTTGACCATGGGTAGAAGCTCATCGGCAGCTTCGCAGGTAATAAAATTAAAAGGGAACATAATTGTATCGAAACGGTTTGATTTAACTAACTCTTTAGCTATATCCATTGAGTGCGAGCTGACGCCAATGTGTTTTACCAGGCCTGCTTTCTTGGCTTCCAGTACGGTAACTAACGGCCCCTCGGGGTCAAGAATCTGGTTTAATGCATCAGCGTCGCTGATACTGTGTAACTGGTAGAGGTCGATATGATTAACACCTAACCGTTTCAAGCTTAGTTTGAGGTGTTCAGCTACTCCTTCTTGAGTACAGGAGGTGGTCTTGGTAGCTAATATAGGTTTCTCAGCTCGCTTCGCTATTGCCTTGCCAATGTATTCCTCACTGGTGGTATAAAAATTGGCAGTATCGATAAAGTTTATACCCAATTCTAGGCACCTGTTGACCACTGCTATCGCCTCTTCTTCGGAAACTCGCTGGAGAGGAAGACCACCAAGACCCAATCTGGTTACCATCAGCTCGGTTTTGCCCAATCTCATTTTTTCCACTACTTATTCTCCCCTGCTTACGCAACTTAATTACGCACATTCTAGGTAGATATCCTGGCTATGTCAACGACAGTTGGTATGAATAGTTACGGTGCTCTGCTGTGGATGTGGGGATAAAAAAGGCGAGTTTAAAAGGCAGTTTCAAACAGCACAAGTTGAAGCTAGGCTTAATATAAGCTATAATCCTTTAAACAGGAGGTAACTTTGCTTAAAAGTCACAGTTGTGGTGAGCTGAACAAGAAGCATGTGGGTGCCAGGGTGACCCTGGCTGGCTGGGTAGACCGCCGCCGCGACCACGGTGGATTAATCTTCATTGACCTGAGAGATAGAGAGGGTATAGTTCAGGTGGTATTCAACCCGGAGACATCCGAGCAGTGCCATAAAGTAGCTAACGAAATGCGCAGTGAATATGTGGTCCGGGTTAGCGGTGAGGTTGCCCTCCGTCCTTCGGGGACGGAAAACCCTAAATTGGCTACCGGTGATGTTGAGGTTATCGCCCAGAACACAGAGATACTCAATCCGTCCAAGACACCTCCTTTTTATATAAGTGAGGCTAACGAGGTGGATGAAAGCCTCCGTCTCAAGTATCGCTATCTCGACTTGCGTCGAGAGCGGATGAAGGAAAACATGCTCCTTCGTTATCGGGTGGTGAAATTCATTCGTGATTTTCTGGATGCCAGGGGGTTTATTGAAATAGAGACACCAGTCCTGATTAAGAGCACTCCTGAGGGGGCTCGTGACTACCTGGTGCCCAGTCGTCTCCACCCCGGCAAGTTCTATGCACTGCCCCAGTCGCCACAGCAACTCAAGCAGTTGTTAATGGTTGCCGGCATGGAGAAATACTTTCAAATAGCCAGGTGCTTCCGTGATGAGGATACCCGCGCTGACCGCCAGCCTGAATTCACCCAGCTTGACCTGGAAATGAGCTTTGTTGAAGAGGACGATATCCTTAACCTGCACGAGGAGCTTTTCACTTCAATGGTGGAGATGATTAAACCCGGGATGCGGGTGGTAAAACCCTTCCCCAAGCTTACCTATGATGAGGCGATGGGGCATTACGGCACGGATAAGCCTGATTTGCGCTTTGGTCTGGAGATAGGCGACCTGACTGACATCGCTGCCCAATCCAGCTTCTCTGTCTTTAACTCGGTGATTGCACAAGGGGGTAAGATAAAAGGGATATGTGCCCCCGGCTGTGCCAACTATACCCGCAGTCAGCTCAATGAGCTAAACCGACTGGTGCAGGGGTGGGGGGGTGAAGGCTTGGTAACTATGTCACTGGGCACCTCGGCAGGTAGCTTGAGCGGTTTGACTACTGATATGGTGAAGTCGGTGGCAGCTAAGTTTCTAACCTTGGAGCAGATTAAACAAATGGCACAGCGTGTGGGGGCAAATATGGGAGACCTCCTGCTCATTGTTGCCGGTCAGCCGGCGCGGGTTAATGTGGTATTAGATGAACTGCGCCGGGAGATGGGGCACCGGCTTAAGCTGGACGACCCGAATCTTTTAGCCTTTGGCTTCATCGTGGGTTTCCCGTTGCTGCAGCGTGACGCCGGAGGAAAGCGATGGCAACCTATGCATCATCCCTTTACCGCACCCAGAGATGAGGATGTGTCCTTGCTTGATACTGCCCCGGAGAAGGTACGGGGTAAGCATTATGATATTGTATGTAACGGGTATGAAATTGGGGGTGGCAGTATTAGAATTCATACCGGGGAGCTACAGAGAAAGATATTTAGACTGCTGGGCTACAGGGATGGCGAGATTGAGGAGCGTTTCGGACATCTGCTGGAGGCGTTTGACTATGGTGCCCCACCTCACGGTGGTATCGCTCTGGGCATTGACCGTCTGGTGATGATACTGGCTGGGGAGGAGACCATCAGGGAGGTAATCGCCTTTCCCAAGACGCAAGAGGCTACCGACTTGACCTTTAATGCTCCTTCGGCAGTTACCGGGGAGCAGCTGACTGAGTTGCATATTCGTCTATTGGAGGAACAGTGAAAGTAACCAGAGAAAAGTCAGAGAATAGTCAGGCATTTCTGACCGTTGAGATGGAGCCGGCTGAAGTAGAGGGGTCGTTGGAACAGGCTTATCACCGGTTGGTCAGGAAAGCAAATATCCCCGGTTTCCGTAAAGGGAAAGCACCGCGGGAAATACTGGAACGCTACATAGGCAAGGAAAGCCTTCTTGAGGATGCACTGAAGAGTCTGATTCCTCAGGCTTGCGAGGATGCCATCAAAGAGCAAGAAATCGAAGCCTTTGCTCATCCCTCTATTGAAATAGCTCAAACCGAGCCCGTGGTATTTAAGGCAACCGTACCGTTGCCGCCGACAATCAAGCTTGATGACTACCATCGTATTCAAGCTAAGTCTGAGCCTGTGAAGGTAACCGAAGACGATGTCAATGCCGTAATAGAACAACTGCGCCATCAGCACGCTGTCTGGGACCCGGTGGAGCGTCCGGTAGCCTTTAATGATTTAGTAGTTTTTGATATTGAGAGCAAAGTTGAAGATAAGCCTTTTATCAATGAAAAAGGAGCTCGATATCAGGTTGTTCCAGGCCTGTCGCTTCCTGTTCAGGGATTCGCCGAGCAGTTGTCAGGAATGCAGAGGGACGAAGAGAAGGAGTTTAAGCTGCAGTTTCCCAAGGATTATTCCAGGAAAGAGATGGCGGAAAAAGAGGGCTGGTTTAAGGTAAAGGTTACCGAGATAAAACAGGAGCGGCTTCCCGAGTTAAACGATGAGTTTGCTAAAGAGGTTGAACCCGGTTTTGATACCCTGGACTCACTCCGGGAAAGAGTCGCTACCAATCTAAAGCTCAGGGCTGAGGATAAAGCCAGATTAGACTTTGAAGAGCGAGTAATTGGAGCCGTGGTTAAACTCGCCCAGGTGGAGTTCCCTCCGATTCTGGTAGAGATGGAAGTTGACCACCTTCTCAGCCAGCAACTGAGACGCTGGCAGGCAGAGGGTAAAGGTTTGGAGGAGTATCTGGCTAGTGTTAACAGGACAGAGGCGGAGATACGAGAAGAACTACGTCCGCTGGCGCAGGAGAGAGTTACTCGCTCACTGGTGCTGGGAAAGGTGGCTGAGGAGGAGAAGATTGAGGTCAGTGACTCGGAGATAGATGCCGAGATTGAAAATATGACCAGAGATAACACTGAAAAGAAGGATGAACTGAACAAGTTGCTTAATACATCGGAATCCCGCGATTCAATCAAGCGAATATTACTCACCCGCAAGACTATAGAGCGACTGTCAGAGATAGCTAAAATGAAGAAGAGTGCAGGTAAGAGAGGGACGAAATCCCGCTCTAAAGCCCCTCCCCCGGCTCCTTCTCAAGGAGAGGGGGATAAAGGGAGTGAGGTTAACAAATAACCTTAAAATGAGTATGGAGACACCGTAGAAGGAGGAGCAAACATGAATACTCAACCGATGAATGTTATTCCGATGGTGATTGAAAGTGGTGCCAGGGGGGAGCGAGCTTTTGATATATACTCACTCCTACTAAAAGAACGCATTATTATGCTGGGCATGCCGATTAATGACCAGGTGGCTAATGTTATTATCGCCCAGCTTCTTTACCTGGAGCGAGAAGACCCGGACAAGGACGTAAGCCTGTATATCCACTGCCCGGGTGGTATCATTAGCGCTGGGCTTGCCATCTACGACACGATGCAGCTCATAAAACCTGATGTTTCCACTATCTGTGTCGGATTGGCTGCCAGTATGGGAACACTGCTTCTTTGTGCTGGCGCCAAGGGCAAACGCTATGCCTTACCCAACTCAACGATACATATGCACCAGGCCTTTGGTGGAGCTCAGGGACAGGCCGCCGATATAGAAATCGCCGCCCGGGAGATTATGCGAATGCAGGAGCTAATTCGCGGTATTTTGGTCAAACATACCGGTCAGACGCTGGAAAAGATTACCCATGATACTGACCGGGATTTTTATCTTAACCCCGAACAGGCAGTAGAGTATGGGCTTGTGGACGAAGTCTTGGGCAAATCGGCAAAAAAGGTAGCCAAGACTGAAAAAGCTGAGAGCAAGTCGGCAGAGTAGCTATGTCTCTTCAATGTGAAGCCCTTGGTAGCTTTGGGTCAGTTCAGTAAGGGTGGGGAGCCCTTGTCTGGCTCCCACCTTGCTTATTGAAAGTTTGGCGGCAATATCGCCGAGGTAACCACACTCCTCAAGTTCTTTGCCCTTAAGCAGACCGTAGAGGAAACCGGTAGCGAAGGCATCACCGGCACCGGTGGTTTCCACTTCAGATATTTTATGTCGTTGGTCACCTTTTACCATATATTCCTTCTCGGCATCCCTGATGTAGCAAATAGCATTGTCAATCTCTTTACCTGACTTTAGTCTCATCCCTTTGCCCAGGGTAACCACGACAATGTTGCACCCCTGCTTAAGACAGCTTTCTGCCCCGGTGGTGATGTCCTCGCCGGTCAATTGCTGGATTTCATACTGGTTAATGAAAAGAACATGAGTCTTATTTAATATTGGTGCCAGTGCCTTGAGCCCCTTTCGGGCGTATATTGACCCGGGGGCAAAGCTAAGCCTGGTTGATAACCTGCCCATCAGCTCCAGCAATACCTGGAACTGTTTGTCATCGGCGAAGGAAGAGAGGTGGAGCATCTTTGCCTGATTGATGCAGGTCAAGTCTAAATCGTCCATTGATAGCAGATTGTTAGCTCCGGGGACGACATAAAGGGAGCGCCTGCCCAGCTTATCGCAAAGGCACAGTACCGAGCCCGTTTTTGCCCCAGCCTTTACTCCGATTTGAGAGGTGTCCACTCCTGCTTTGTGGAAGCTCTGGATTAGTAGTTTGCCATCAGCATCATCACCAACCACACCGATGAAGCCGGTGTTTACCCCAAGTTTAGCCATGCCGTAAATGGTATTAGCCGCTGAGCCACCGGGGGATGATTTGGTTTCCTTTATCACCGTCTCCCCATCCCCGATTATACGTTCCACCCGGTAAAGGTAGTCCATATTCAGTGCCCCCAGCCCGATTACTTCAGTATTACCCATTGAAACCCTATCCCCTTTATCCCCTTCCCCTTGATAAGGGGAAGGGGAATTAATTTTGTAAGAGAGGCGAAGCCTCTCTTTAATTCTCCTTTAGTATTTAGTCTCTCGGGAATAATTTTTTAGAGGGGTGTTATCCCCTGTAAAACTCCCCGGTTCGTGGCTTCTTTTTGATAAACCTCACCCCAGCTTGCCGGCTTCTTCCCTGACCAGGTGTCTTATTCTTTTATGAATCTTTAGTATCTCGTCTATATCTTTTCTACCTGAAATCCAGTGGAAGTAGCCTCTGTTCTCCACACCCCCCATTTTTTCCCTCTCCTTCACGGCTCTCTCTACCAGCTTGCGTTTACCCTTCTGCCACGTGTCAAGCACCTCGGTCAGGTCGCTGACATGGGTGGAAGCCAGGCTCATGGTGGCGTAGGGGAGGGCGTACTCGTTAGCGTTAAAGGCGATAGCCAGTCCCCCGGCTTGGTCTACTTCCTGTAACATTCTGAAGTCGGTAATGCTATCCCCCACCACCACCCAGTTGGATAATGGCTGGTCATATTTATTGACAAATCGGTTCAGGGCGCTAACCTTGCGCCGACCCCCTACCGGTTTTACTTCGGCTATCGCCTTACCGAGGTCAGTGGCAGGCAGTTTCTCCCAGAAGAACTGGTCCAGGCTTCGTTTAATTCGGTCGTCATCGGTAACCGGGTGCATGGTCAGGATATCGGCTTCCATCTGCTGGAGCAGTTCAGATTCCTTTTTACCCACAGCCAACCGGAGTTTATTCAGGGGGAAGGGGGTGCAGGCAATATTGTGGGCATAAATGCCCAGCTTTTGGGTAAGGTGAAGGGCATATTGCTCGTAGGTGGTGGTAATGCAGAATACTTTCCAGCCCCTGAGTTCAAGCGAAGAGATAAGCTTAATGGCGCCACCAACGAAGCTGGCTTTAGTGGCTAAGGTGGTGATATTATCCTCGGAGATGTTATGGAGCACGAGAAAGGGCACGATGAGAGCCAGGGTATCCCCCGGCTCATAATCTTCTCGCTCCTCCAGCGTCAGCAGGTCATCGTAGCGACTGATAACCTCAAAAATCTTATCACCATTGGGGAAGAGCTTCATCAGCTCATAGGCGTTATCCTGTGGTGATAATGGTCCTTCCAGGTCAAAAGCGATAAAGTTTGCCATTGGTTATTAACTCACTTTCCAGTTTATTTATCTGTCAGCTCTGCTAATGTTTTGTTTATCTCGTCGGTTAAATTATACTCCTTAATGGGTCTTCTTTCAGCATCAACCACTTTTTTATCCGGGGTTATTTTGTCTTTACCCTCGCTGAATGCCTTGATAGTAGCTATTATTAATGGGAACTCTCTAGCCAGCCCGTGCTGCCGGATAAGCTGGAACAGGGGATTACCTTCACCCTGTTTTTTAATCTTCTCTACGGGCTGTCCCTCTGTTTCCTGCCAGTAACTATCAAAAGGTTCACCTCTTATGGGAAAGGTGCAGTAGGTTACCGGCGGTCCTATGTCCAGTTCCGGGGTTACCAGGTGCATCATTACCCCGGTTTCCCTGGCGTTATTCTCAATCAGTTGCCAGATTACCTCCTGCCAGGTTCCTTTGGGTCCGCCGGGGGCGGCGGGGTGAAGGTTAATCATATTATATCTGTGGCACATCTCCTTACCCACAATGAGCATATAACCGGCGAGGACACACAGGTCAGGACGGAAGCCTTGCAGCCGATTCATTACCTCCCGGTCATAGTCCAGTCTCCATCGGGGTAAGGCTCCCGCCTCATCGGTGATGGAGACACCCTGCCCGACTTTAAACGTATGATAGGAAAAACAGATAAGAGGGACATGGTAGCTTTTGACCAGTTCCAAAAATAAATCACTCTCTTTAGCTTCTCCCGGTTCACGGTTGCTGAAGACGAAGGCTATCTCTGCCTTAATTTCACCCTGCTCAATGCTGTTATTTACCACTTGCAGCAGGTCTCGGGCAGCTTCATCTCTACCGGTAGAAAACCAACCAATCTTATACATCTACTATTCCCTAGAACTGGCTCTTCAGTCTTATCCAGGCACTGTTGAAGTGGATTAGCGGATTTGTCCTGTGCCCGGAAATTTTACCCCTTTTCAGGGCTTTTAAAAAGTCATCCCTGCCGTTAAATTCGGGCATCTCAATATAGGCATTACCTATTTCATTGAGGGCATGGGCATCGCTGCCGGCGCTTTGGGGGATGCCATATTTCTCAGCAAAACTTTGAGCCTTAGCCGAACTTCTACGAAGAATACATCTGGCATTGAATACTTCTATAGAATCAATTTGCTCGGCAATTTCTTCTATCACCCTGCCATCTAAAGCCGAGTGCCTGAAGGTGTCAAAGGGGTGGGGGATGTTCACCAGACCACCCTGAGCTCTGATTCGGGATATGGTCTCTGCTGCGGACAGACCACCGGGTATGGTCTCTTTAAGAAACAATCCCATAATTTCACCATGTGTGGTTAATATCTCTTCGGCGACAATCACCGGGAAGGGGGCAACACTCTGCAACTTTAGTGCTCCCTCGGTGGTGCCGTGGTCGGCAATAGCAATGCAGTTTATGCCTGTTTCCAGACAGCGATTTACAATTTGCTCCAGCGGCGTACTGCAGTCCATCGAGTATTCGGTGTGGATATGGAGGTCGGCTTTCAGCAATTTAACCAGCCCTTTCCAGGTAGCTACCGTTGCGGGTGTCAACCTTGATAATATCGCCCTTATCCACGAATAGAGGCACCTGAATGGTAATGCCGGTCTCCACTTTGGCTGGTTTGGCGCCGGCAGTGGCGGTATCCCCTTTAAAGCCGGGTTCGGTGTCAATCACCTCAAGCTCGACGGTAATGGGCAGTTCCACACCGACCAGCTCGTCTTTATAGCTTGA
>DATKVW010000241.1:0-2637 GCA_035529875.1 Dehalococcoidales bacterium
TGCAATTACCTGGTAACCCTGGTCAAGCTGGCTACCGACTTATGGCAGACCTTCAACGTACCTGCCGACAAAGCGACCCGGGCACTGATGCCACTGCTGCGAGGAACAATCCATAATCTTGATACTGTTGGGCTACCCCAATGCCTCACCGGACCAATCGCCCGCGGTGATATCGGAACCATTACCAAGCACCTTGATGCCTTACAAAAATCAGCCCCTGGCTTGCTGTCTACCTACCGAGAGCTTGGTCTCCAGACCATCCCCATTGCCTTAGCCAAAGGGAAAATAAACCAATCACAGGCAGAAGAGCTAGAAACCATACTAAAAAAGTAAAGGAGGAAAAATGCGCATTACCATCAGTCAAATAAAGGCTATGAAACAGAAGGGCGAGAAAATCGCCATGCTCACCGCCTACGACTACACCACGGCTAAAATAGTTGACGAGATAGGCGTGCCGCTAATCCTGGTTGGCGACAGCCTGGGTATGGTAGTCCTCGGTTATGAATCAACCATCCCGGTAACTATGGAGGATATGCTGCACCACACCAAAGCGGTAGTCAGGGGCACCAAACAGACAATGGTGGTGGGTGACATGCCGTTTATGACCTACCACATCAGTGTCGAGCAGGCACTACAGAATGCTGCCCGTTTCATCCAGGAAGCCGGTGCCCAGGCAATCAAGCTGGAGGGCGGGGTAACCGTCGCCGACAAGGTGAAACGGCTCGTGGACTGCGGGATACCGGTTATGGGTCACATTGGACTTACCCCCCAATCAATCCACCAGTTTGGCGGCTTCAAGGTGCAGGGCAAAACCCCGGAGGCAGCCACCAGGCTTATTGAAGACGCCGTAGCTCTGGAGCAGGCGGGAGCTTTTAGTATTGTTCTGGAAACTGTCCCCAGCCAATTAGCCCAAATAATCACCGGAAAAATAGGCATCCCCACCATCGGTATCGGCGCCGGCATACACTGTGACGGACAGGTCCAGGTGATTAACGATATTCTCGGTTCGTATACTGATTTTGTTCCCAAGCATGCTAAACAGTACGCCAAAATCGCCAGTGTTATGTCAAATGCAATCAAGAAATATTACAAGGAGGTAACCGCCGGCAGCTTCCCTACTGACGAGCAGAGCTTTTTTATAGACGAGAGTACTCTAGCCGGGCTAAAGAAATAGACTATTAAGGGAAGGAAAAACCTAAGCATTAAATACGAAATACTAAACAAATTCAAAATCCAAGTACCTAGAATTTAGATATTAGAATTTAGGATTTCCTCCGAAGGAGGAAAGGGGGTGAGGTAGATAGAATGAAAGTCGTTGAAACCATAGCTGAGATGAAAAAAGCAAGGCAACAGCTTGCCGGGCCGGTCGGTCTGGTTCCTACCATGGGCTATCTCCATGAAGGACATTTGACCCTGGTCAGGCATGCCCGAGCCGAAAACCCCTCGGTGGTGGTCACCATATTCGTCAACCCCACCCAGTTTGGTCCCCAGGAAGACCTGGCTAAATACCCCCGTGACATCCAGCGTGACTTGGCTCTACTGGACAAGGAAGGGACCGACATCGTCTTTATCCCCACAGCCGACGAGATGTATCCCCCCCGGTACAATAGCTGGGTGGAGGTAACTAAAGTAACCGAGCGATTGGAGGGTGCCTCCCGCCCCGGTCATCTCAAGGGTGTTACTACCGTCTGCAATAAGCTGTTCAACATTACCCAGCCCACCAGAGCCTACTTCGGGCAGAAGGATGCCCAGCAGGCAATAGTTATTAAAAAGATGACAGCTGACCTCAATATGAACCTGGAGATAGTTACCGTGCCTACGGTGCGTGAACCTGATGGTCTGGCGATGAGCAGTCGCAACACCTACCTCAACCCAGAACAGCGCCGGGCAGCCACCGTCCTCTACCAGTCGCTTACACTGGCGCAAAAGCTATACGCCAGTGGGGAAAGAGATGCGGAAAAAATAAGGCAAGAGATGAGAAACCTTATTCAACAACAGCCGCTGGCGCAGATTGATTATGTCAGCATCGCCGACAACGAGACTTTGGAGGAATTAGATACGATTACTCCACCGGCACTGGTATCGCTGGCGGTAAGATTCGGCAGGGCAAGACTACTGGATAATGTGGTGCTGGGGTAAAGGTTGGTGAGGTTTGAAGATAGTATTATCTTTCATTCTCTGATTGCATCCTGACATTAGACAGCAATAAGACTAAGAATACGGCGTAACTGGTTCTAGTTACGCCGTTCCACTTACTATAATCGTATGTGATTGACATTAGTGGTATAATTCTATAGTTAAAATTTACTGAGGAGGTGAGTCAAATGGCGGAAGAAAAGAAGAAAGAAGTCTTTCCAGTACTACCAGTAAGTAATTGGTGGGACTTGAGGAAGCGGTTTAGACAGACTATACCAACTGCAAAAATAACAGATACGTATTTATCGAGTGTTTTAAGCATTGGCATTCTAACTGCGAGAAATCTTTTATCGCCTCTAAAACGCATGGGAATATTGGAGCAAGATGGAGTACCACGAGACCGCGCCAAAGCATGGCGCGACGACGAACAGTATCCACAAGTCTGCGAATCAATTAGGAAAGAGATATATCCTCAAGAGTTAGTTGAGGCGTTTCCAAGAC
>DATKVW010000242.1:0-7141 GCA_035529875.1 Dehalococcoidales bacterium
AGTTTTCCTGCTTCTAATACAGCTTGCCACAATGCCTTATGGTCAATGGCGCGATAGATAACCCAGCTAATGAATATGCCGTAGACTACTGAGACACTAGCAGCTTCGGTCGGGGTAGCCATGCCCGAATAGATTACGCCCATGATGAGAAAGGGCAGCAGCAGAACAAAAAAGCAGTTCTTACCACTCCGGACTATATTCTTAGCCTGTTCTGCATAGCTAATTTTGGGGGCAGCCTGGATGGTGGGGATGCGGCGGGCTAGTATAACCTGGATAATACACAGTAGAATGGTTAGTATTAAACCAGGCACCAGTGTGGCGGCAAACAGGAGGACAACAGATACTTGAGCCAGAACCCCAAAGAATATTGAATTTCCGCTGGGCGGTATCAGCAGTGATAAGACACTAGCAGATAGTGCGAAAGCGGTGCTGTGCCCCCTGGGATAGCCTTTTCTTTCCAACTGCGGGATGAATATGGTGCCCAGAGCACTCAATGCTGCTGCGGCAGCACCTGATATAGCGCCAAAGAGGGTATTGGTGCACACCAGCGTGACCCCCAGGCCACTTCTCGCTCGTCCTACTACGGCATAGACAAAGTCAATGAGTTGTTTGGCTAGTCCCGACCGGTTGATTATAGTACCCAGCAGGATAAAAAGGGGGAGGGCCAGTATGGCAAAATTGGTCATAATGCTGAACGCATTGGTTATGCAGCCGGTAATACTGATCTTGTAGATAAGGCACAAACTGATGCCGCCAAAAGCAAAAGCAAAAGCTACTGGGACTCTTAATAATAGTAGCACCAGCACCCCGGCAACAATTAAAAACACGGGTGTCAAAAGTTAAACGGCTCCTTTTCTAAGATTTCTCTTCCAACTGCAGTTCCGAACCTGAATGCGGGTGAAGAATGTCTCCCACTGCTTTACTTAGCTGTATTGTCATATGCAGAACGATTAGCCCGCCTCCTACCGCCAAACTGGCCAGCTGAAAGTTAACGGAAACCATCCACGCTGTCGTGATTACGTGAGCACCAGCTGCCCATATGCAATACTTAGCAGTTAGGTAACAGAGAACACCGGCGGCGATAATACCCAAAATCAAAGAGGTGAAATTAATTACCCTCATAAGCACCTGGTTCTTAACCAGTATGGTCATAAGTTCAACCCGAAGATAGATTTCGTGATGGATAGCGTAGCTCGCACCAATGAGGTAGAACCAGCCGACTACCATTAGTACCAGCTCTTCTATGCCGAAGAGATGAAGTGGTGTAAAATAGCGCAGCAATACCTGTATAAAGATGGCCAGCGCAACGAACACGCCGCTGGCAAAAACGATAATCTCTTCACCCCTGACGATAACAGCTAAACTCTGTGACAATAATTTACGTAACTGTCCCTTAGCAGGCAATTTCTTTTTCACCGCCTTTATGTCGTTGTCATCTTTATTCAGTTACACATCACCACCAGTACTAACCAGTAACCCTCTAAACAGAGCACCAGCACTGGTGCCGTCGGTGTTCTCTTTACCTATAGAGATAAATCCCTTTTTTCTTTACCTGCTAGGGTAGCGGTTGCGCAAACCCCTTTACCATGTCCATGGTTTCTTTGCCGATCAGATTCTCCTCAGCCCAGGGCCATACTTCGTCACGGCATTTCTGAACAATGGCGTGCATTTGCTCCGGTGTTATCGCAACTATTTCCATACCCTCTGCTTCCAGCAGTTTAATAGCTTCCTGCTCGCCTACAATTGCCTCCTCCCAAGCGGACGCCAAGACTTCATCCATAGCCGTCTGGAGGATATTCTGGTCTTCTGCCGATAGGCTGTTCCAGCGGTCAAGGTTCATTATCCAGGCCGGCGGGTTGAAAGACGAGGTTATCTGATATACGTATTTAGCAACGTCGGTGAAATACCTGGCTTCCTGGTATGTTGGCCCAAAGGCAGCATCAATAGTACCCAGCATCAAGGCACCATGAACCTCGCTGAGGGGCATAGTTAGTGTCCTGAAACCGATAGCCTGTGCCGTTATTTCGGCTATCTTGGCATGCACCCTGGTCTTCAGCTTAGTAATACTGGAGTCACCCGGCATAGGAGTAAACTCCTTGGCGCTAACCACTATAGAGAACCCCATAGGGTCGATACCGAAGAAGTGGGTGTTGTTGCGCTCACAGATGGTTTCTATCAACTCCGCGGCTGGGGACCCTGCCTGATAAGCATTCTTGGCTCCATCCCAGGTAAAGACCACAAAGGGAACAACAGAAAACTCCAGCTGTTTGTCAAAAGTTGCCGAAGCGGGGCACAGAGACATGTCAATTGCGCCCTCTCTCACCTGTGCAACCTGCACCTTCCAGTCTCCGAGAAGGTCTCCGGGGAAGTGCTTTACTTCAATTCTCCCATCTGAATTTTTCCAAACAGTTGTTCTGAATTGTTCCGCATGGCTGTAACCAGACATACTAGGAAGAGCTTTATGTTGGGCAAGGATAATAGTGACACCCTCTTCCTCTGGAGCTGGAGCCGGAGCCGGAGCTGGGGCTGGTTTGGCGCAACCACCCATGAGTAGAGCTATTACCACCATAACCAAGCAAACACCACCTAACAGCTTACACAAACTTTTTCTTTTCACTGCATCCTCCTTTTAAAATTTTAGCCTGCGAACCTGAATAATCCTATTTCATCCATCACCCCCTTCCCAAGAGAAAAACATTTTATTTAATGGAAAAGCCGTTTTTAAACGGGTCATTAACACAAGAAACAATGGTGTTAAATCCGGAAATATATGCGCTTCCTGTAACTTCAGGTATAACTGCTGTATATTCGCCGACTTTAGTTTCCTGGATCAGCCGCCCTTTAAATAGGCTGCCTAATATACTTTCATGTATAAATTCTTCGTTTAATTTTAGTTTTCTTTTGGCATACAGTGTTGCCATACGGGCACAAGTTCCGGTTCCACAAGGAGAGCGGTCAAACGAAAATCTTGTAATAACAATATTTTTCCCACTAGCTTTTGGGTTTGTCGGAGGACCGTAAATCATTACGGCACGGACTGAAGGTGCTATAGATGGATTCGGATGATGCACTTTAATTTGTTTTTCAGCGGCGTTTACCACAGCCCTGCCTTTTGTAATCAACTCATCAACATTCTCTTTATCTACCCTTACACCCATTTCCTCCTCTGACACAAAAATAAAGAAATTACCCCCGAAGGCAACGTCAACTTTAATGTTACCAAGTTCGGGGGCTTCGATACTGTACTCTCCAACAAAAAAAGAGGAAACATTAGTAAATGTAACACTATCAACCAAACCATCAATGATATTTGCCCTCGCTCGAACCAACCCGGCTGGTGTATCTAGCTTAACTTCGGTTGTTGGTTCCTTAACAGTAACCATACCCGTCTCTATTACCACAGTAGTAACACCAATAGTAGCATGACCACACATATCTCTATACCCAATCGGGTTCATGAAAAGCACACCAACATCAGCTTCATCTGTAGTTGGTGGAACAAGAAAAGCAACAAACATATCCGCATGGCCTCTAGGCTCCTGTACCAGCATTCTACGGATATGGTCCAGATTTTCTCTAAAGTAATCCCTTTTCTCTGCCATTGTTTTCCCGGGAATCTTTGTCCCTCCACCTATGACTACCCTTGTTGGCTCACCTTCTGTATGGGAATCTACAACAGTAAAGAGACGTTCCAATTTCATCATACCCTTCCACCATTCATAAGTATTCTTCAAATCTCATCGAGAACCGATAACAGTTTCTTTAGCTTGTGTTCTTTTGTTAAATCTAGTTATGCCATACATGTCTGGCTTAATATGCTCCCGTACTTTTTTATTCAATAACCTAGCCTGGTAATGCGGCGGTTTACGTTATACTCCTCTTGAGTTATTTCTGTTACCGCTGGAGCCTTACCTTTTTCATACAATGTCCACTCAAATCTATCAGGGTCTAGAGTCTTTCCACGCAGACCCTCATAATCCAGACCATATCGAAAAGCACGATAAACGAAATTGTTAAAACCGTACATCGCACGCCGGCCTGGGTCTGGATAGGCACCGTAGAATGGATTGATAAATTCCCACACTATCTCCTTCTCAGGGGTCACCTCGAAAAGGCGTCCGATCATCGAATGACAAACCAGGGTATTACCGTTGGGTAATCGTTGCGCGGACCCGCAAATGGAGGAATAGAATGCGGTTGGGCTTACATCTCTATACTCCCACTTAATCTCTTTGGTTTCCCTGCTAACCTCCAATACACGGGAGAAGGAGAAACCAAAACTAACGCTGGGCCGATGATAACCATTATCAAATATCAGTATGTTCCCGTTATCAAGAAGGCGGGGATAATGACAGTGTCCGAGCTCTCCAGGCCCCCATCGCCAGATGATGTCACCGGTGCCCTTATCAATAATAGCCACGGTATTGGTAGCCCGGAAGTTAGTCAGGATGTTCCCATCGGGCAAAACCTGCAGAGAGTTGACATAAGTTAGGAGGTCACGTGGGCACAGAGGGCAGACAATATCAATGTCAAAATCAAAGTGTTCATGAGGCAACCATTCCCATACTACTTTACCATCGGGGTCAACTTCTCTAAAGGCATCTTCCCACATGACTCCGTCCCGCTCAGTTCCCGGTATGCCGCCCTTCACTTTAGCGCTTATATCAGCCGACATAGGTATCCAGGGATTGTAAAGGAGGTTGCCGTTTTCCATACGGACAAAATCATGCCCATTCATATTCAGGTCCTCGTATTGCCACACCACATTACCATCCCAGTCAAGCTCAACTATCTGGCCTCCATAGCCGCCGAGGTCGGCTACCGGTGATGTGGGGATCCTTTGAACAGTAAGCAGGTTACCATTTGGTAAAAGCTCTACCTGAAGTCCTCCCTGGTAAGGCGTACGCCAGTGGTGAACGAACCTGCCTTCCATATCCACCAAATACACATCTTTTAATGCCTCTGGACCATAAAGTGTATATCCCTTATATGCCTTAGATGGGTCGTACTTAGTCACTGTTTGATAGGAAACTGTCATTTTTACCTCCTACCTGCCATCACTTTTGATTATTATCAGCCTTAACAACCCTTTCCCTTCCATGATTCTCTCCCATAGTATTTTACTCTGCCAACTTTAATGTCTAACCCTATTCCATCTATCACCCCCCCCTTTATCGGGTCTTGTCGCTAAGCCCGATTACCTCCAGGGCTCCAGTCACGGGAGGGAGAGTTTGAAAATTAAGCTGTTAGGTAAAAAAGGGAACCTACAGCACCCTGGTTTTCCCCGGCAGAGCCCACTATTTATTCTTCTTTTAATCTTCACCGCTTCTTGAATTACTTGATTCAATACTCGTTCCAACTACTTGCCTAAATAAAGCCGAAAGGCTTAGAGATACACCACACTTTGGGTCTCTAAGCCCTTTCCATGTTCTTACTTGACTCATCTTCAGGGTTACATTAGAACCAGAACAGCCATATAATACCATTATCTCCCCCAAAGAGGATTTTTGACCAGCTATCCTTATAAGGTAATAATCCAATGATACTATCGTTTATGTAAGTTGCTTTCGACTATCATATTTTGATTATCAATTTATATTATACCACCCCTGTCAAGGCCTTTCAGGCTCTTTGTCAAATTGTGTGGAAATAGCTTCGGGATGGCACAAACCCCAGCAGCATCTTTCTCCAGTAGACCTCCACATTTCTCAGACCATAGGAGATGCGTTTCAGCATCTTAATTTTGGTATTACACCCTTCAGTAAAGCCATTGGTGATGTGGTTATCAAAGTGATTCAGAATAGGTTCCCGCCAACGCTTCAGGCTGTTGCCCCACCTGATTAACTCTCCATTATATGCTGATTTAAGGTTGAAGATGATATTGTCCAGCAGCCTGGTCGCCTCTTCCCGACTTCCCTGCCGATAGAACTCCCTTATTTTCTCCTTAGCCCAATAAAACCCCTTCAGACCAGGATACCTATCCAGAAGTTTATCCACCTTCTGCTCTCTTTCCTCGTTAAGCTTTTCCCTACCCACCAGGAATATCTTCTTCGGTATCTGCACTTTCCTCTTCCGATATACATCCTGCTCTATTCTTCTCGCTTCATCCATCCTCTTATTGGAGTCGGCAATTACGTGGAAGGGGTCAACCACTACCCTGGCTGAGGGAAATAGACCCTCGGCTGTCTTCCTTAAACCCTCTTTCATATCAATGCATACTTCTTTGACTTTGTCTCCTGGAATCTTGCTCAGGAACTTCTTCAGGGTGGCTATACGGTCATCCCTGAGAACTCCTAATACCCTCCTCTTTTTCACCTCGGTTACGGTGTGTACTAGCTCCTGATGTCTGAAACTATGCTCGTCGATGCCGAGGTATATCTCATCCTCTCCCTGTATAAAGCCCATTGCCTCCTCATCTATCTCCCTCTCCTCACTTCCCACCACTTCCCCCACTCTGTAATCTTTAAGTCCCAGCAGAATTGTGATACCATTTTCTTGGCTCTTAGCCACGGTGGTAAGACCCCCTTTCGTTTACCTCTTTGCTCTGGGGTTCTTACCACCTTATCATTTTCCACACAATTCGTTATACAGCCGGCCTTTCAATCCTTCCGAGGTAAACCTTAGTAACATCTGGGGTTATTTGTATGCTTGGGCGTTTGTGCTATAATATTACTATTTAGAGTGATTATATTATGTTAATGACAATTTTATACTGGCTGAGAAATAACACTTCTTCCACCTAAATACTAAATTTTGATTGGAGAAGGTCATGGAGAAAATTGTATATACTGATAAATACTATGGACTATGGCTACTCCTAATTCTAGTGAAGGATGTAATACATAGAGCTAGACGAGAAGAGCTACAGGAAGTTGGCATTACCGCTAATGAGGCCGGGGTTCTATTCTATACCCAAGCTCTTGGTAATAGAACAACCCCTGCTGAGATATCACGTTGTCTATTTAAAAGGCCTCACGCCATTTCTACGCTTATAAGCAAGATGGAAAAGAAAGGGCTAGTAAACAAGGTCAATGACTTAGATAGAAAGAACCTCGTAAGAGTCGAGTTAACAGCGAAAGGGCAACAAGCCTACAATCACGCATCAAAAAGAGCGGTAATTCACCGCATAATTTCCTCGCTG
>DATKVW010000243.1:0-7762 GCA_035529875.1 Dehalococcoidales bacterium
TTAAAATCTTTACGATTATTTTGTTATGGGTAGCAATTGGCGTATCTATCTGTGTAGCTGCACCAAATTTGATTGTTAAAATAGTCCTTATCATTATCGCTATTGGGGTCACTCTTCACATTGTTTTCATCAGGGCAAGGAAGAGAAGTTAATTGTGGGGTGGTAGGTGAGTCATTGTGGAGGCATCGGGATATATGTTAATCTGTAATAAAAGTATTTATTCTGCTTATCCACTTGTTGTAGAACTCTAGTGTTTGCTCGGCTTCCTTTACCTTATTGTCCACTTTCTCCGTAACAGCTTCTAAAGGTCGAGACTTGCCTTTGAATAGCGTTTCTACAGGCTCAATGTGTTTATCTGTGTGGTGAATTGTGATAAAATATAGTGAAAAATTTTGGCGAACCCATCTGAGTCGAAGGGGTATTTATTATGACTATCTCTAAGGTCAAGGAAGAACAAAAGCTAAATATGGAGTCGCTTACCTGCGGCGACCTGACCTGGGTTAATATTGAGGGTCCAACAGAAAAAGAGACCGAGTATCTGGCGCAAAATTATCCCTTCCATCAGCTAGATTTAGATGATTGTCGCAGCCGTATACAGCGCCCCAAAATAGATGCATATAAGCACTATCTATTTCTGGTCTTCCACTTCCCGGTATTCAGTAAGGAGGCAGGAGTAACCACGCCCAGCCAGCTATCGGTATTTATTGGTAAAGACTATCTGATTACCCTGCATAAAGGGGAGCTTAAACCCCTGGTTAAATTGTTTAAGGAGTGCCAGATTGATGAAGAGTCAAAACAGGAGCACTTTAGCCAGGGCGCTGGCTATCTCCTCTACCGCATAATTGATAGGCTGGTTGACTACTGCCTGCCGGTACTAAACAAGATTGGCTACAATGTTGATCGGGTTGAAGATGGCATCTTTTCCAGCGAAGTGCGCAGTCCGGTGAGGGAAATCTCTATTCTCCGACGTGATGTTATCTCCTTTCGCCGTATTATCTGGCCGATGAGGGCGGTTATCGGCAGCCTGGAACCAAAGATTCGCCGTTTTACTAATGCCGACCTTACCATTTACTTCGGAGACATGATTGACCACGTGGACAAGATTTGGGACGGCTTGGATGAATATAAGGAGATAATAGAAGGATTAAACGATACCCATGATTCACTGGCGACTAACCGCACCAATGAGGTCATGCGGATGCTGACTGTCATCGCTACCATCCTCCTGCCCATTACGGTAGTTGCCAGCATCTTCGGAATGAACATCCCGTTGGGAGTGTTTGAGGCTTCCTCTTTCTCCTTCCTCTACGTGTTCCTTATTATGCTGGTCATTATTGGTGGCATGCTCTACTTCTTCCATCGTCAGCACTGGATTTAGTAATGGATATTCAACTCCTGGGCACACATAATCTTGAATCACAAAGCTCAAAGTATATCAGTCTATTAATTGATGATGTTCTGGTGATAGACGCCGGTGGGCTTACTTCCAGCTTATCCTTTGAGGCTCAGCAAAAGATTAAGGCAATTTTGCTCACCCATCAGCATTATGACCATATTAGAGATATCCCGGCTGTTGGTATGAACCTTGCCCTTCGGGGAAACACCACCCATATTTACTCTATTGCGTCGGTGTATGAAGCTCTTGCCACTCACCTGCTGAATGGCGAGTTATATCGTAACTTCTTGGAGGTGCCTGAGGGGAATCCGACATTTCAGTTCACCGTAATGAAGCCGGGCGGGGAGGAGCAGGTTGAGGGCTATAATGTTCTGGCTGTCCCGGTAAACCATATCGTTCCTGCCGTTGGCTACCAGGTTACCTCCGTTGACGGTAAGGTAGTATTCTATACCAGTGACACCGGACCGGGTTTAGCTGGTTGCTGGGAAAAGGTATCCCCGCAACTGCTCATTGCTGAAGTTACGGTGTCAAATAAACGTGAAGAGTTTGCTGAAGCGAAAGGGCATCTTACCCCGGCACTGCTCCATCAGGAATTGATTAGCTTCCGAGAGGTCAGGGGCTATCTGCCACCGGTGGTTGTGGTTCATATGACTCCCTGGCTGGAGAAAGAGATAGAGGCGGAAATAGCCGTGGTGGCTGAGAAGTTAGATAATTCTATTACCCTGGGCTATGAGGGGATGCGGCTTCACCTGTGAAAAACTATTTGTTGGCTGGGTGGTGAAGGGGATAGGGTTGTAAATGGAAAAGCAGGGCACCGGGTTAAGAAACAATCTGAAATTCATCGTTGACCAGAATGTGGGCAAGCTAGCCAAGTGGCTGAGGATAATGGGGTATGATGCCACCTTCTTTAACGGTAGTAATGACTCTCATATGGTGGCTATTGCTCTAAAGGAAGGGAGAATAATGCTAACCAAGGACACGCAGATTATGAAGAGGCGTGTGGTGACCAGTGGACGGTTGAAGGCTATTTTTATTGAAGCCGATGAGCCTGAGCAGCAAATGCGTCAGTTAATAAAGAGTCTGAATCTGGATTGCTGGTTTAGACCGTTTGCTGTCTGTATCGAATGTAACCAGCCCCTGGTGGAGAGGAGTAAAGAGGAGGTAAAAGACTTGGTCCCCCCTTATGTTTTTCAGACCCAAAACCAGTATATGGAGTGTCCTGCCTGCCACCGAATTTACTGGCGAGGGACTCACTGGCAGGCAATGACCAGGAGGCTGGAGCAACTTGTTGAATGTTCAAAGTTGTAGAGGATTAGATGCAAGGGCAAGGTAACTACGGCAAGGTAACCGATGAGGTGCTAGCACTATTATCTGAGATTGTTGGTGATAGAAATGTTCTCACCGGGAATGAGCGAGAGAATTACTCTTGGGATGAGACGCTCAACTCAAAGCCGGTTCTTCCCGAGGCGGTGGTAAAGCCAGGAGATACTGGCTCAGTATCCAAGATACTAAAGCTGGCAAGTGAGAAAAACATCCCGGTTACCCCCAGGGGTGGAGGCACCGGTCTTTCCGCTGGTGCCGTGCCCGTTTACGGTGGCATTGTCCTCTCTTTAGAGGGAATGAATAGAATAGTGGAGATAGACGGGGATAACTTCGTGGCTACGGTTGAGCCGGGGGTTACCCTTTCTGATTTCTATCAGGCGGTGGAGAAGCATGGACTTTATTACCCTCTCTACCCCGGGGAGAAAAGCGCTACGATTGGAGGGAATGTAGCCACTAATGCTGGTGGTATAAGAGCGGTGAAATACGGAGTAACCAGACATTTTGTCTTAGGGCTGGAAGCAGTGCTACCGACCGGGGAAACGATACAAACCGGGGGAAAGTTTGTTAAATGTTCCACAGGCTATGACCTGACCCAGTTAATTATTGGCTCCGAAGGAACCCTGGCGGTGATAACCAGGATAATGCTGAAACTTATTACCCCTCCGGGAAACAGAGAGATACTTTTTATTCCGTTTCATGGACTGGGTGATGCCATAGGCTCTGTTCCCGATATACTCAAGGAGAAAATACTCCCCGTCGGTATCGAGTTTATGGAAAGGGATATCATCAACATGGTGGAGCAGTATACGGGCAAGGAGATTCCGTTACATGATTACCAAGCCTTTCTCATGATAATAGTGGAGGCAGATAGTGAAGATGAACTCTACCGTGTTTCTAATCGGATTGGTGAAATCTGTCTGAACCACGGGGCTATTGATGTTTTCATCCCGGGCAGCGAGAGAGCCAAAAGAAGGCTTCTGGAGTCCAGGGAGAAGTTTTATACTGTTGTCCGGCATTTCGGGTTGCTGGACCTGGCTGATGTTGTCGTTCCCCGTAACCGGATAGCTGAGTTTGTGGAGGGGGTGAGGGAAACAGGGAATGAATATGGGATACCAATCATAATCTATGGGCATGCCGGTGATGGCAATGTGCATCTCCACCCGATGAGACAGGGAGAGGATAGAGATGAAGGGAAAGTGAAAGAACTTTTTGCCAAAATCTATGAATTGGGGATATCATTAGGAGGAACAATATCGGGGGAACACGGCATCGGTTTTGCCAAGAAAGGTTACCTTGATATGTTTGCCGACAAGAATAAGATGGACTTGATGAGGAGGATTAAGCGGGCTTTTGACCCTAACCATATTATGAATCCAGGAAAAGTCTTTGACCTGGAATAGCTATGATGAAAGGTTGACCATAAACTAGGGTATTGTTACACTGCAAATCAACAGTAGCTTGAATATTTTGTCATGAAAATTTTAACTATCGATCAGATGCGTCAGGTAGAACAGGAATGTGCCGAGATTGGCTTACCGTCAACGGTGCTTATGGAGAATGCGGGTAAGGCAGTAGCCGAAGAGGTCAGGCGAATCCTGGGTAATCCCGAGGATAAAAATATCCTGATTCTGATAGGACCGGGTAACAATGGCGGGGACGGGCTGGTCGCTGCCAGGCATCTTCATGATTGGGGAGCTAAGGTCAGCCTCTACCTTTTTAACCAGCGGTCACCGGATGACCAGAATTTCAAATTGGTTCAGGAACGGAGCATAACTTTTGTTGAAGCGGCTGATGATAAGAGTCTGGGCAGGCTTGAGGAGTTATTGCCGTCGGCTAACGCAGTTATTGATGCTGTATTTGGCATTGGTAAGCTTCGTCCGCTTCGTGGTATCGTCTGGCAGGTATTTGACCGGGTAAATAAGGCCAGGAAAGAACAACCAAATCTTCGTATTATCGCCCTGGATTTACCCTCCGGGCTTAATGCCGATACCGGGGCTGTGGACCCTGTCTGCCTTTATGCCGATAATACGGTCACCCTTGGCTTTCCCAAGCCGGGCTTATTGCACTCTCCAGGCGCAGAGAGAGCGGGTAAGATAACCGTGGCTGATATCGGCATACCCCCACATCTGGTTGAGCAGGTAAAAGAAGAGCTCGTTACCGGTGAGTGGGTAAGGTCAGTCCTTCCCCCCCGTCCCATTGATGCCAATAAGGGTAGCTTTGGTCGGGTGCTGGTGGTTGCCGGTTCGGTTAACTACATTGGTGCTGCCTATCTGGCTTGTAGCGGTGCCCTGCGTGTCGGGGCAGGGTTGGTAACGCTGGCGACGGCTGCCAGTCTGCAACCGATTCTGGCATCAAAACTGACCGAAGTAACCTATCTCCCTCTGCCCGAGTCCCGTCCCGGTATTATTTCACTTCAGGCAGCCAAGATGATAAGTCAACAACTCAACCACTACCATGCCCTACTTTTAGGTTGTGGACTGGGACAAACTGAACCAGTGATAAAGTTTATTACCACGGTACTGTTCCGGTTGAAGTCGGTGCTGCCACCCCTTGTTCTTGATGCTGATGTCCTCAATACTCTGGCTCGGATTCCCAACTGGTGGCAACAGCTGAACGACGATGCTATACTGACCCCGCACCCCGGTGAAATGGCAAGGCTGACCGGATTATCCGTAGACGAGATTCAGTCGGACAGGGTAGGTATTACCGAGAAGGTAGCCAAGGATTGGCATAAAACGGTTGTCTTGAAGGGGGCTTATACTGTTATCGCAACACCGGGTGGTCAGTCCCGAATCAGCCCTATAGCCAACCCCGGGTTAGCGTCGGCGGGAACCGGCGATGTTTTGAGTGGAGTGATAGCTGGACTGGTGGCACAGGGTCTGTCTCTGCCCAATGCCGCTGCCTGTGGCGTTTACCTCCACGGTGAAGCCGGTGAGATGGTTAAGGCTAAGTTGGGTGATGCCGGAATGATTGCCACTGACCTGTTGCCAGCACTGCCACAGGTTATTAAGAGATTGAAGGAAGCCTAGCCGACGAATAAAGTTAGATAGAGATTCTCTTATTACCACATAGATTAAAGAAAGTTAAAGAAAGGCAAAGCCTTTCTTACATAAATAATTCCCCCTCTCCTTTGAAGGAGAGAGGGATTAAGGGGGTGAGGTTGATAGATAACCTCTTAAGGAAAGTGGGAAAAAAGGTGAGAGGTTGCTGAACAATCTCACAGGAATGTTATGTTGTTAGCCATTGACATAGGCAATACCGATACCACTTTGGGGGTTTTTGACAACGATGAGCTCCGTACCACCTGGCATATAGCTACCAGTATTCACCGCAGGACGGATGAGTATGCCGTCTTGCTCCTTAACCTGCTGCATCACCGAGGGTTGGATACCACCGATATTAAAGAGGTAGCCATATGCAGTGTTGTCCCTCCCTTGCTCGCTACTTTTGATGAACTATTTAAACGATATTGCCAAATCTCTCCATTGGTAGTAGAGGCCGGGATTAAGACCGGAGTGAGTATTCGTATGGATAATCCCAGGGAGGTTGGCGCCGACCGCATTGTCAACGCTGCTGCTGTTCATCACCTTTACGGGGGACCGGTAATCGTTGCTGACTTTGGCACAGCCACTACCTTCGACGTGGTATCCAGGGCAGGTGATTATTTGGGAGGGGCTATCGCCCCTGGCATAGTCACTGCTACTGAGTCTCTGTTCATGCGGGCAGCAAAGTTACCGCGGGTGGAGCTAGCTCGCCCCAAACGGGCTATCGGCACTGACACGGTTACTGCCATGCAATCGGGGATTGTCTTCGGCTATGTCGGACTTGTCGAGGGTATGGTAGCTCGCCTCAAGCAGGAATTGGGGGGAAAGACTAAAGTGATAGCTACTGGCGGCTATGCCGACCTTATTGCTAAAGAAACAGCGGTAATTGATGAGGTGAACCCCAATCTGACACTGATTGGCTTGAGGCTTATTTATCTGATGAACAAAACTTAGCCCGTAAGGAGGTTAGTTATTAGGGGTAGATTGAAGGGGCTTCACCCCTGGTGAAATCCCAAATTCAAAGCACGAAACCCTAAACAAGCACAAAGCACTAATGTCAAAACCTAAAGAACCAAGATGCTTTTAATTTTCTAATTTTGAATTTGTTTAGAATTTAGGATTTGTTTCAGATAAGGGGTGAGGTTGTCAAACTATGTCTGAGAAGAGGCAAAAATGCTGACTGACAAAACCATAGTATTGGGTATAACTGGGAGCATAGCTGCTTATAAAGCTGCCGACCTTGCCAGCAAGTTAATCCGGGCTGGAGCCAGGGTGGAGGTGGTGATGACTGAAGCCGCCACCAGGTTTATAACTCCGCTGACTATGCGTAATATTGTCGGTCGACCGGTGGTAACCGATATGTTTGCTGAGGTTTCTGAATATAGTGTCGAGCATGTTGCCCTGGCTGAGGCGGCGGATGTAGTGGTTATTGCCCCGGCTACAGCTGATATCATCGCCAAGCTGGCGGTCGGCATTGCCGATGATATGCTTACCTGCACGGTGCTGGCGACTAAAGCACCGGTTATTATCGCGCCGGCGATGAATGATAATATGTTCCAAAACCCGATTACCCAGGAAAACCTGGCTAAGCTTAAAGCCAGAGGCTTCATTATTATTGGTCCTGACTACGGTCGCTTAGCCTCAGGTAAGATAAGTTGGGGACGTCTGGTTGAGACCGAGATAATCATTGGTACTATCAATCAGGTAGCGGGCAGAAGCGGCGACCTGGCTGGTAAACGCGTGGTGGTTACCGCTGGCGGCACTCAGGAGCCCATTGACCCGGTCCGCCATATTGGCAATCGTTCCTCAGGCAAGATGGGCTATGCTGTGGCTGAGGCAGCCAGGGATAGGGGGGCTGAGGTTAAGCTGATTACCGCTCCTGCTTCTTTGCCCGAACCGGCTGGTGTAGAGGTTATCCATATTAGGACCACTGCCCAGATGAAAGAGGCAGTAGCCTTGGCTACTGCCCAAGCCGATGTCCTGATTATGACGGCGGCAG
>DATKVW010000244.1:0-7801 GCA_035529875.1 Dehalococcoidales bacterium
ACCGTAAACACAGTTACCCATGGAATCGCCTACCAGGATCATGTCTATCCCAGCTCGCTCTTCAAACTGAGCAGTGGGATAATCATAAGCAGTCAGCCAGGCAACCTTTTCCCCTTCCTTTTTCATTCTTTGGAAATCTAGTATACTTTTCTTCTTCTGCATTTGACCTCCCTTCGTAGATATATTCAGTCTCTACGGACCCTCTTTTATACATCCCATTAGTATTTTCCTTACCACCTAGGAACTAAGACTGAAACCCACACAACTATTTTGCAGTTTGATAATATAAGCAAAAATTGAGCGCGAGTGGGAGGAACGGGGAACCCTATCTTTAGTATAAGCAAAGCTCAAGTGGGAGTAGAGGGAAACTCTTATCTTGCGAGTATCGCCAACGAACATCCTGTCCACTATCGTAAATGGTATTCTTTATTTTGTCAACGCCTCGAATTGACTCATAATAAATGTTACCCAACTGGAGGACGGTATAACACGACGCAGCAAGAGGGAGTATAGCTGCGCCTAAGAATACCATCGATGGTACAGCTGGTAATAATATACGAGGTTATCCTAGACATAAAACGGGTTTTCAAGCTTGGAAGTATTTCGAAGGTGGAGACATTGGCAGGAAGTCTTATCTTGGTATATTCCGAACGTTCGTAATCCTCCTTTTACTGCTCCGAGACCCAAGGGAAACGTAGCTATTATCCCGGATTCTTTTTTAACTATAGAGAGACTGCGAAGCTCATCGAACATTAAATATCACCGGGTTCACTACGCCGTAGACTAACAATTCTGTCAACAAAAGTACTTAACAAAATCTAATCTGTGAATTGGATCGTGTCAATGGCCAATGCTCAGCTAAGACATCTTCCGACTAAAGAGGTTAACAAATCTGCCATAGCAGATTTCGGTATTCTACTTCTGAGGGTAAGCTATGCCAACAAAACATCGATTTGTTCAGTCCTGGACTTGTCCACAGGGACATGATTTTGTCACAGTCCACAATTAATGAATCCCTTTAAATTAAGAAGGCACCAGGTCATTTGTTACCTGGTGCCGCGGCTATGCTCCTTTGTGGTTTTATCTCAATTTCAATGGGGAAGAAATTAGTGCTAAGCAAGGTACTTGAGTAAGCCTTTACGTCCTAATACGGTTAGTCGTGCCTGGACTATGCTGGCCGCCCATGCCGGACTTAAAGTCATACGATTTCACGATGCTAGACACAGCCACGCTTCCCTAATGCTAAAACAAGGGGTTCATCCAAAGATAGTCCAGGAACGTCTTGGACATTCGACAATCGCCATTACTCTTGACACCTATTCCCATGTAGCTCCCGGACTTCAAGAGGCTGCGGCCAAGCGGTTTGACGATGCTTTACAAGTAAGGCATAATAATACCGTTAGTGGAAACAATCCGTTAGCAAACCGTTAGCAAAATGGTATTATGTAAATATAACTTTACCGATTTATGAGATTGGGAGAGGTGTCCGAGTGGTTCATGGTGCCGCTCTCGAAAAGCGGTCTCCGCGAATAGCGGAGCGTGGGTTCGAATCCCACCCTCTCCGCCAACAGCCAAAGTTATGGAGAGGTGCTGGAGTGGCCTAACAGGCACGCCTGGAAAGCGTGTGTAGCCGTAAGGCTACCGTGGGTTCGAATCCCACCCTCTCCGCCACTTTATTTTGAGATAAAAACCCTATCCCCTTTATCCCCTTCCCCTTGTTAAGGGGAAGGGGAATTATGTCTTTTGAAGGGGCTAGCGCCCCTTCGTACTTCCCTCCGAAATTTATACTTCCCTAAATAAAAACGGGGTTAATTAAGAGTGGCTTCGCCCCTCTTTTAATATTCTTCCCCCTCTCCTTTTAAGGAGAGGGGGATAAAGGGGGGTGAGGTTCTTAGACAGCTACTCTCTTATTTTATTTATAAAGGGGAATAGGATTGATAAACAACCTGAATTGCCTCCAAATTGCCTCTATGTTAGAATGCCAGTGCTATGGAGGCAACAAACAAGGACATCAAATACTGGGTAGGCTTCAGCCTGATACCGGGCATCGGGCGCGTCAGGTTTGCCCAGCTGGAGAACTACTTCGGTAATCTGGAGAACGCCTGGCAGGCTGGCCCGGCTGACTTAAAGCATTCAGGACTGGATAGCAATGCCATACGTGCCATTACCACCTGGCGACCCAAGATTTCTCTGGAAGCCGAGATGGAAAAGATAGACCGCTACGGGGTGAAAGTATTTACCTGCCATGACCCCGGCTACCCCACCCGCCTCAAGGAAATATATGATTACCCACCGCTAATTTATGTCAGGGGCTCCCTGCTCGCCGAGGATGAGTGGTGCCTGGCAGTGGTCGGCACCCGCCGGGCAACCGTTTACGGGAGGCAGGTAACCGAAGAAATGGTGGCTGACCTGGCTAAAAGTAAAATTACCATTGTCAGTGGTCTGGCTAAAGGGATTGATTCGGTAGCCCATAACAGTGCTCTGGAAGCCGGGGGCAGGAGTATTGCCGTATTTGCCTGCGGGCTGGATACGGTTTACCCCAGCGAGAATGTTAACCTGGCTCGCCGTATTATGCAGCAAGGAGCCTTGATAAGCGAGTATCCTCTGGGCACCAGACCCAGGGCAGATAACTTCCCCCGCCGTAATCGCATTATGAGCGGAATGAGCCTGGGGGTGCTGGTTGTTGAGGCTGGGGAGACCAGCGGGGCAATGATTACTGCTCATCTGGCACTGGAGCAAAATAGAGAAGTGCTTGCCATCCCGGGTAGTATTCTATCGCCGGCAAGCAGAGGCACCAATCAGCTCATCCAGGAAGGAGCCAAGCTGGTTAGCGACTATACTGATATTCTGGAGGAATTAAACCTGACGGCGGTAGCTCACCAGATAGAGATGAAGGAAATCATACCGGCCTCTGACACCGAGTCCTTGCTACTAAAGCAACTATCCGCCGAACCTACCCATATCGATGAGATCTGCCGAAATAGTGGTTTGCCCGTATCAACAGTCAGCGGCACCCTGACCATGATGGAGCTCAAGGGTTTGGTAAGGCAGGTGGGAACGATGAACTATATTCTGTCCAGGGAGACGAGAGAACAATACCGGGTAAAAGTGGAATAGCTATGAAGAAAAAACTGGTTATAGTTGAGTCACCGGCCAAGACCAGAACACTGGGTAAGATTTTAGGCAAGGGCTATAGCCTGAAAGCTTCTATGGGTCATATCAGAGACCTGCCGCAGAAACAACTGGGGGTAGATATTGACCATGGCTTTGCCCCCAAGTATGTCGTGCCCAGACCAAAAAGCAAGATTGTGCGAGAGCTTAAGGAAGCGGTTAAAACAGCATCCACCGTATATCTGGCTACCGACCCCGACCGTGAGGGAGAAGCCATCTCCTGGCATCTGGCTGAGGTAATCAATTTAAACGGCACGCCTTACCATCGTGTTATCTTCCACGAAATCACCAGCGAAGCGGTTGAGTATGCCTTTAAACACCCGCGCTCCATAGATATGGAGCTGGTCAATGCTCAGCAAGCAAGACGCATACTGGACAGATTGGTCGGCTATAAGATTAGCCCGCTGTTGTGGAGGAAGGTAAGAAGGGGTCTCTCCGCGGGCAGAGTCCAGTCGGTGGCATTGAAGATTATCGTTGACCGCGAGCGGGAGATTGAGAAATTTATCCCGACGGAATACTGGACCATTGAGGCGGAGCTGACCAAGAAAGCGGAGACAGCAAGCTTCAGGGCGGTGTTAGTCGGTCTGATAGGCGGCACCAAACTTGCTATTCACACTGAAAAAGAAGCTACCGGACTCAGTAAAAAACTTAAGCAAGCTGATTATAGTGTTCTCAAAGTCAGCACCAAAAAGGTAGCCCGCCAGCCAGCCCCACCCTTCATCACCAGCACCCTGCAGCAGGAGGCATGGCGCAAGCTCCACTTTACCGCCAAGCAGACTATGGCTATTGCCCAACAGCTTTATGAAGGTCTGTCTATTGCCAGTGAAGGCAGCGTCGGGCTTATCACCTACATGCGCACCGACTCCACCCATGTGGCCAGCTCGGCTATAGCTGAAACCAGAGAGTTTATTCAGGATAAGTATGGGGCTAAATTTATACCACCCCACGCCCGCGCCTTCACCAGGAAGGTGAAAGGGGCACAGGAAGCCCACGAAGCTATCCGCCCCACCAAAACCCGGCGGGAGCCATCCCGGGTTAAACCATACCTTAACGCTGCCCAGTTCAAGCTCTATCAGCTTATCTGGCAGCGAATGGTAGCCAGTCAGATGTCAGCTGCCTTATTTAATAATACTACCGTTGATATTAAAGCTGAGTGTCCCGAGCCGAAGGATGAATACCTGTTCCGGACTTCGGCATCCGTGGTCACCTTCCCCGGCTTTACCATCCTTTATACTGAGGGGAAAGATGAAGCTGAAGAAAAGGAGAAACCCCCACTCCCCCGGCTAGATGAAGGCAATGAGCTTAAGCTCCTCGGGCTTTTCCCTGAGCAGCACTTCACCCAGCCCCCATCCCATTTCACCGAAGCCAGCCTGGTCAGGATGCTGGAAAAGCAGGGCATCGGGCGCCCCAGCACCTACGCCCCCATCCTGTCCACCATCCAGGAAAGAGAGTATGTTAATAAGGTTAGAGGGTGCTTCCAGCCCACACATCTGGGCTTTGTGGTTACTGACCTGCTCAGCAAACATTTCCCCAATATTATTAATAGCAAGTTCACCGCTCATATGGAAAAGGACTTAGACGAAGTAGCCAGTAAAAATAAGGGCTGGGCAACGGTAATCCAGGATTTTTATATCCCCTTTGAGCGCAGCCTGCAAAAAGCTGCCACGCTTATAGAAAAGGTTAAACTGCCCGATGAGCTAACCGGGGAAACCTGCCCCCATTGCGGTAAGCCCCTGGCTATCAAAATCGGGCGCTACGGCAAGTTCTTAGCCTGCAGCGGTTACCCTGAGTGCAAATATACCCAGCCCTACCAGATTAAGATGGGTGTTAACTGCCCTGAGTGCGGTAGCGAGCTGGTGGAGAAGCTGACCAGAAAGAAGCGCATCTTCTATGGCTGCAGCAACTACCCGGAGTGCAAATTTGCCACCAGTTTCAAACCCCTCCCCCAACCCTGCCCCAAGTGCGGTGGACTCCTCACCCAATTCCGGGGGGGATGGGCAAAATGTATTAAGTGCGAGTATAGGGGTAGCTTACCCAAAATAGAGACGACTGCTAAAGACTCTACTGAATAGCAGGTTGGTTCCATGCAAGAAATCTACGATAGATATGTAAACTACCTCGTAGCCGAGCGGAACGTTTCGCCGTATACCGTGCGTAACTATACCACCGATTTGCTTGACTTCTTTAACTTCCTCAAGACTAAAAGGATTGACTCACTGAAGGAAGTAGACCGGCATGTTTTGCGCGGCTACCTGTCCCACCTTATGGAGGAGGGCTTTGTCAAAAGCAGCATTGCCCGCAAGCTGTCAGCCATCCGCTCCTTCTACCGCTACTTATTGCGGGAGGGAGTGGTATCAGCCAGCCCGGTAGCTGATACTTCACCCAAGCTGGATAAGCGCTTGCCGACTTTTCTCACCCTGGAAGAAATAGAGCGACTGCTCAAAGCTCCTGACTTATCCACACCTCAGGGACAGCGTGACCGGGCGTTGCTGGAGCTACTCTACGCCTCCGGTCTCAGAGTCAGCGAGGTGGTAAGCCTGAATCTGGGGCAAATTGACCTTGACACTGGTGAAATCCGCGTCCGGGGGAAGGGGTCTAAAGAGCGGATAACGCTGATGGGTAAACCAGCGATAAACGCTTTAACCACCTACCTCAATCAGGGCAGACCCAAGCTCCTGAGTACAAGGGGAAGCAGTGCCCTGTTTCTTAATCGCTATGGTGGGCGACTCACCGTGCGAAGCGTCCAAAAAACATTGGAAAAATATGCTAAAATAGCTAATGTAGGCAAGAGAGTCCACCCCCATATGCTGCGTCACACCTTTGCCACCCACCTGCTTGACGGAGGTGCTGATTTACGGGTTGTCCAGGAGCTTCTGGGACACGCAAACCTGTCCTCCACCCAGATTTACACCCATGTAACCAAGAGTCAGGCGAGAAAAGTATACCTGGCGGCTCACCCTATGGCCAGGGGGAAAAGCAATGGGGTTGTTTAGCAGTAACCTCCCCCTTCCCTTAATAAGGGAAGGGGGACAGGGGGATAGGTTGCTAACAATCTGAAGGAAATAAGAGGAATAATGAGTATTAAGGATAGGCTACAAAAGCTGCGTCAAGTATTAGCTGAGAACGAAGCTGAAGCTATCTTCACCTCCCAGCCGCAGAATAGATATTACCTTTCCGGCTTTGATGGCACGTCAGGTCTCCTGTTAATTACACCGGAAAAGGCAATTTTGGCTACGGACTTTCGCTACATAGAGCAAGCCCAACAGCAAGCCCCTGACTATGAGATTGTTAAGATAACCAACGATATAGCAGACTGGTTTCCCAAACTGCTAGCTGGATTGAGGCTGAAGCGGTTGGGCTTTGAAGCCAGGCATACTACCTTCGACAGGTACCGCCAGTTATCTGATATACTGGACGAAGAGGAACCCCAGCTCCGGCTGGTACCTACCGAGGGAGTAATAGAATCGCTGCGGGCGCTCAAAGAGCCGGAGGAAATTGAGCTTATCAACAAGGCAGTAGAGATAGCCGACAAAGCCTTTGATTCTATCGAAGGCATAATTCGCACCGGTATGAGTGAGCAGGAAGTAGCCTGGAGTATAGAGAAATTTATGCGGGAAAAAGGCAGCGAGCCGATCCCCTTTAATGTCATCGTCGCCTCAGGACCAAATTCAGCCCTGCCCCACGCCAAACCGTCGTCACGCCCTATCCGTTCCGGGGAGCCGGTAGTAATTGATATGGGCGCCAGACTCGGCGGCTATGGCAGCGACATGACCCGCACCATCTGTCTCGGTTCCCCTGATGATACCTTCACCAAGGTATATAATACCGTGCTTAAAGCCCAGCTAGAAGCAGTAGCCAATATTGAGGAAGGCATGACCGGGGAGCAGGCTGACGCTCTGGCTAGAGCCATTATTGAGCAAGAGGGCTATGACGACGCCTTCGGACATTCTCTAGGACACGGTGTGGGACTGGCTCCCCACGAATTACCGCGTCTTGGTCCCGACTCAACCGATAAACTTACCTCGGGCATGGTATTTACCGTTGAGCCCGGCATTTATCTCTCTGGCTGGGGAGGGGTAAGGATTGAGGACACGGTAATAATGGAGGACGGTAAAATCAGGGTAATGTCAAAGGCAAGGAAGGTGAAGTAGGCTAACAACCCATCCCCCTGACCCCCTTCCCTTAATAAGGGAAGGGGGAATATAAGCAAGAGAGGGGCAAAGCCCCTCTCCAAAATCCCTCCCTTGCTAAGGGAGGGGGATAAAGGGGGTAGGTTCTAGATGAATACCAGGAGGATAAGGTTAATAAACAATCTCAGAAAGGCATAATATGATAAGTGGCAGTGAACTTAGAAAAGGAGTCATCATTGACCTAGAAGGTAAACTATATCAGGTTATTGAATACAACCATGTCAAGATGAAACGGACCGCTCTGGCCCGTGTCAAGCTTCGTGATATTAAAGACGGTCATACTATTGAGCAAACCTTCCAGTCGGGTGAGAAGTTCACTCGTGCCCGCCTTGACTTTCGCAATGTGCAGTATCTTTACAACGACGGTGACCTGTATTACTTCATGGACGAGGATAATTTTGAGCAGTTCCCCCTTAGCAGCACTCAGATAGGGGACACCG
>DATKVW010000245.1:0-5795 GCA_035529875.1 Dehalococcoidales bacterium
TTCAGGGCGTTTACTATTATAAGAAGGCGAAAGAGAATGAATTTGTTCCCGGGCTGATGCATGTCAATCTCGGCGGGTATCATATAAGTGATATTAATTTTGTGGCTGCTTTTGATATTGATAAAAACAAGGTTGGCAAAGACCTGTCCCGGGCAATTTTTACTCGCCCTAATAATACCTTCAAGTTTTGTGAAGTACCGACTACCGGGGTTAAGATTCAGCGGGGTATGACCCATGACGGCTTGGGCAAGTATTTATCTCAAATAATACAAAAGGCACCCGGCTCAACCGCTGACATTACGGGGATACTTAAAGAAACCCAGACCGATGTGGTGCTTAATTATCTGCCTGTCGGTAGCGAAGAGGCAACCAAGTGGTATGTTGAGCAGGTGCTGGATGCCGGCTGTGGCCTTGTTAACTGTATTCCTGTTTTTATCGCCCGGGAGCAGTACTGGCAGGAACGTTTCATTAGCCGGGGACTTCCCGTTATCGGGGATGATGTAAAGTCCCAGGTTGGAGCCACTATTGTCCATCGTGTTCTTACCCGTCTGTTTAGAGACCGGGGGGTTAAGCTGGAACGAACCTATCAGCTAAACTTTGGTGGTAATACCGACTTCTTAAATATGCTGGAGCGGGAGCGTCTGGAATCCAAGAAGATATCTAAAACCAACGCTGTTACCTCTCAGCTTGATTACGGACTTGACCCTCATAACATTCATGTCGGTCCCAGTGATTATGTTCCCTGGCTTGACGACCGTAAGTTCTGCCATGTCAGGATGGAGGGACGAACCTTCGGTGATGTTCCGCTAAATCTGGAGCTAAAACTTGAGGTGTGGGATAGCCCTAACTCAGCCGGGGTGGTTATTGATGCCATAAGGTGCTGTAAGCTTGCCTTAGACCGGGGACTGAAGGGGGCGCTGGTAGCTCCCTCTGCCTACTTTATGAAATCACCACCTATTCAATATTCCGATGATGAAGCTCGCCGGATGCTGGAGGAATTTATCGCTAGTGGTGGACTGACCAGTCAGGGAAGTCCCCCTGGTTCGTGAGCAGCCAGAGTGTTAGTGGGGGATTGGGTAGCCATTAATGAAGATAGCGTTGGTTTCTCCTTATGACTTTGCTTATCCTGGCGGCGTAGTTAATCATATTTCTTCATTAGAACATCACTTTACCCGAATGGGGCACGAGGTTAAGATTATTGCTCCGGCATCTCGTGTTCTTCCTGCTTTTGGTGATAGATTTATCCCTATAGGCAGACCACGCCCCATTCCTACCAGTGGTTCCATTGCTCGCGTTACCATATCATTGTGGCTGTCATCAAATGTAAAATCGGTACTGGATGCCGAGAACTTTGATGTTGTCCACCTCCACGAGCCGCTAATGCCGATGTTATGTACTACTGTGCTTCGTATGTCCAATACAGCTAATGTGGGTACCTTCCATGCTGTTGCCGGCAGACCGGGGTATGACTTTGGTAAACCGTTAGCAACCATTTTGCTGCGGAAGTGGTTCCGCAGGCTGGACGGTAGAATTGCGGTGTCTAAGCCAGCCATGGAGTTTGCCAGCAAGTATTTTCCGGGAGATTACCATATTATCCCCAATGGTGTTGATTTTGAGCATTTTTCTTCTGATGTATCGCCAATTGATGAATTCATGGACGGCAAGCTTAACATTCTTTTTGTTAGTCGGCTGGAGAAGAGAAAGGGGTTAAACTATCTGCTCCAGGCGTATCAGCAGGTTAAGAGGGAAATTCCTAACTCACGGCTTATTGCGGTTGGTCCCGGTACGAGGTTGCGCCATAAGTATGAGAAGTGGGTGGCTCGGAATAATGTGGAGGATGTTGTCTTTATTGGCTATGCCTCCTACGACGATTTGCCCCGGTATTATAAGACTGCCGACATTTTTTGTGTACCGGCTACAGGGCATGAAAGCTTTGGTATTATTTTGCTTGAGGCTATGGCTGCCGGTAAGCCGATTGTTGCCACAAGTATAGAGGGCTATGCCACTCTAATAAATGATGGGGTTGAGGGGTTTTTGGTGCCGCCAAGAGATGTGGGGCGTTTAGCTCAGGCTCTGCTCTCTCTGCTGACTGATGATTCCCTCCGGCAAAAAATGGGAGCTGAGGGAAGGGCAAAGGTGGTGGATTATGGTTGGGAACGCATTGCCCAGAGGGTATTGGACTATTATGCCAGTGTGCTTAGTGGAGCAGAAGCGAATCCCGGAGTTTAAAACTGTACCACCAAGATTTAAATAGTGACCGATGTCAAAGTTATTTAGGTTTCGTATTTCTTTAGCCGGTTATCTTACTCAACCAGCGGCGCGTTGCTTGGCGAGAACGGGCGTAGCCCCTAATACCCTGACCTGGTTTGGTTTTTTGCTGGCTATTGGTGCCGCAGTGCTCATTGCTACCGGCTATCCCTTTGCTGCCGGTTTCGTTGTGCTTGTTGCCGGTTTTTTTGATATCCTGGATGGGGCGTTGGCACGATATACTAATCGGGTTACTCATTTTGGTGCCGTCCTTGACTCCACCCTTGACCGTTTATCCGAGGCGGTGGTGCTGTTCGGCATTTTGGTACTATATGCCAGAGTCCAGTCATTTGCTGGTATTTTGCTCGTTTGTCTTGCCTTGCTTAGTTCACCACTGGTAAGCTATATAAGAGCCAGGGCAGAGGGGTTGGGTCTGGCGTGTCAGGTGGGATTATTTACTCGAGCCGAAAGGGTCATAGTGGTAGCACTCGGTCTTTTGCTGAGTCAGATTGATTATGCTTTGATGGTTGCTTTAGCCGTTATAACGGTGTTTAGTTTTATCACTGCCGGTCAAAGATTGGTTTATGTATGGCAACAAACCAAAAATAGGTAGCTTTTTAGAGTTGTTTATTAAGCTGCCCTTAGGGATTATTTATCAGGCTATTTACATTAACCAACTAAATAGATATGGAGATTGCTTGACAACCTATCCCCCTGACCCCCTTCCCTTGCTAAGGGAAGGGGGAGTGTAGGTAAGAGAGGGGCTTCGCCCCTCTCTAAAGACTCTTTCCCCTCTTCTTGAGGAGGAGAGGGGGATTAAGAGGGTGAGATTGATAAGTAGTCTGTGGAGGAAACGATGCCAGTTATTGTTGTAGTTGGAGCTCAGTGGGGGGATGAAGGGAAGGGCAAGATAGTTGACATGCTTGCTGAAAAAGCAGATGTAGTGGTACGTTTTTCTGGTGGTGATAATGCCGGGCATACTGTAATAAACCCCTGCGGTGATTTTAGGTTGCACCTTGTCCCCTCCGGTATTTTCCATCCCCATGTTACTTGTATTATTGGCAACGGTGTGGTGGTTAATCCCTTGGTGTTAATTGATGAGGTAGACAAGCTTAATCAGCGTGGCGTGGATACTAACGGGTTATTTATTAGTGACCGTGCTCACTTGATTATGCCGTATCATGTCCTCCTTGACGGGTTGGAGGAGAAATTGCGTGCTGGGAAGGCGCTGGGGACAACCGGTAAGGGTATAGGTCCTGCCTATGCCGATAAAGTAGCCAGGGTGGGCATTAGAGCTGGCGACCTTTTAGATAAGGAGGCATTCCTCGAACGACTTCGCTCTGTTCTTGACTACAAGAATGCTATTTTGACCAAGGTTTATGGGGTTAACCCCTTGTCCCTGGAAAATATATATAACCAGTATTGCCAGTATGGAGAACGCCTGGCTCCTTGCATCTGTGATACGACTATAATGCTGGAGAAGGCATTGGCTGAGGGGAAGTCAGTGTTATTGGAAGGGGCTCAGGGAACCTTACTTGACCCTGATTTTGGCACTTATCCTTATACCACCTCTTCCTCACCGCTGGCAGGAGGGGGCTGTGTGGGTGCCGGGCTGAGCCCTGTCAGCATTAGTCGTATTCTTGGCGTGTTTAAGGCTTACTGCACCAGGGTTGGTAGTGGTCCGATGCCTACCGAACTGAAGGATGAAACTGGAGATTTGATTCGTAAACAGGGTCACGAGTATGGCACCACTACCGGACGTCCTCGCCGCTGTGGCTGGTTTGATGCTGTGGCGGCTCGTCTCAGTACCCGCATCAATGGCTTTACCGGGGCGGCAATTACCCGACTTGATGTTCTTGATGCTCTGCCCCGTCTGAAGATATGCGTGGGCTATAAGCTGGATGGGCAAACAATTGACTACTTCCCCAGCAGTGTCGCCGCCCTGGATAGGTGTCAACCTATCTATGAGGAATTCCCCGGGTGGCAAGCCCCTATCAGCCACATTCGTGACTATGAAAAGTTGCCTGTGGAAGCTCAACGGTATGTAGTCAAGCTGGAAGAGCTCATTTACTGCCCGGTCAACCTCATCTCGGTAGGCCCAGCCCGAGAGCAGACCATTCACAAGATGCCTATTTTGTAGAGTGATTTAGCAACCTCACCCCCTTAATCCCCCTCTCCTTAAAAGGAGAGGGGGAAATAATTTTAAAAGAGGGACCGGCGTCCCTCTTAGATACTCTCTAATCCAGACTGGTGATTTGGAAGGTCTGGGGATAGCTTCTCTGAAGAGTGAGTTTCTTTAATAATAGCTTGACCTAGTCGGGGTGTTTAAGAGGGGCTAACGTTTTTCTTAAACATTCCTTGCTGAATAAGCCCCTGTCCTCAAAAGGGAAAGAGATTTTGGGGAGGGGTAAAACCCCTCCCTAATTTATATCCCCCTTCCCTTACTAAGGGAAGGGGGTCAGGGGGATAGGTTCTAAACGAACAGCCAGAAGGGATGCAGCCTGTTTTAAAGCCAAAATTATAAGCACGAAATCCTAAACAAATTCAAAATACCAATCACCGAAATCCAAAACCAGACCTTAAGATTCAGGACTTACTTCTGAAAAAGTTTACAACCCCATCCCCCTTTGTCCCCCTTCCCCTTATCAAGGGGAAGGGGGAGTGAGTTATGAAAGAGAGGCGAAGCCTCTCTTTGACACTCCGATTAAATAAGCTCCTATCATCAAAGGAGACTAGGAGAGATTATAGAGAGAGGCATTAACCCTTCTTCTATTTACCTCACCCCTTTCAAAGAGCAACTCTGCGGGGTGTTTAAGAGGGGCTGGTGCCCCTCTTTATAAAAGTCTTCCCCTTCCCCTTATTAAGGGGAAGGGGATAAAGGGGATAGGGTTAAATGAAAATGTCTATTAGCCTTATACCGGCAAATCAATCTTATAGTTCTTCAGTGTCTCTTTGATGGTAGCAGCTGTTTTTTCGTCCGGTTCAACCAGAGGCAGGCGTGGCTTACCGGCATTGAAGCCAACAACATTAAGGGCATATTTGACCGGGATAGGGTTGGAGACAACGAACATGGCATTAACCAGGGGCAGCAGGTGACGGTGTATCCTGGCTGCCTCGTCGGTTTTACCGTTAATGAAGCTGTCAATCATCTCCTTAACTTGGTTGCCCACGAGGTTAGAGATAACACTGATAACGCCGTATCCGCCTAGAGCCAGAATGGGCAGGGTATCGCTATCGTTGCCGCTCCAGACAAGAAAACCTTCTTTGGCGCCCTCAATAATCTTGGTAATTTGGTCTAAATTGCCACTGGCTTCCTTTACCCCGATAATGTTGTCAATCTGGCTCAGTCTGATAAGCGTGTCGGCTGATAGGTTGGTAACAGTGCGTGACGGCACATTGTAAATGATACAGGGTAGATTAGTGCCCTGAGCGATGGTCTTGAAGTGCTGGTATAAGCCTTCCTGGGTCGGTTTATTGTAGTAGGGGACTACCAGCAAGCAAGCGTCAACCCCGATTTTCTCCGCCTCTTTAGTTGCTTTTATAGCTTC
>DATKVW010000246.1:0-9583 GCA_035529875.1 Dehalococcoidales bacterium
GGCGAGACATTATATTACCTGCAATGGCTGGCCATAATTATGGTGGTGGCGGGGGCGATTTTAGTCTCGTTCCAGCAAAGCTCATCTGGCTCCATTGTCTGGCGGGTTAAGCCGCTTCTCATTCTTTTTGGTTCCAGTCTGCTAATGGCTATGGGCGATATTACCAGCAAGTATGCTCTGAACTATATTTCATCCTGGAACATGCTTTGGGTTAGTGAATTTTGTGTGGCGGGCATTTTTATCCTGACCTCACTCCGCCCTCATATCCTCCGGCAGCTAGCCAACATAAAACAGAAGGGCTCAACCATGGCCTGGCTTGTGTTTAACGAGGTATTGGTACCGATAATGCTATTACTTATGTTTCTGGCGTTGAAGACAGGACCGGTATCGCTGGTGTCAACTATTGTTGGCGGTAGCCGTCCTGTATTCGTATTTATATTCGCCTTTATTCTCAGTCGCCTTTTCCCCAGGTTTATAGAATGGCATGCCGATGGGGGAATGTTAGCTCTCCGCCTTATTGCTCTTGCTATGATTGTTGGCGGGATAACCATGATTCAGCTAGGCTGATAAAAAGCCTCCGTCAACGGCTATCAGTGTCCCGTGGACATAGCTGGACAAATCGCTAGCCAGAACCAGCGCGATACGAGCCACTTCATCCGGCTGCCCGCTCCGGTTTAAGGGCAATCTCATTTTAAATAGTACCCCAGTTTTAAGAAGTCCCAGTTTAAACTGGGAAATTTCCTTGGCCACGGCTTTTGTTCCAGGAGTTACTATTCCACCGGGTATAATTACATTTATTCTGAAACCGTATCTGCCATACTTTTTAGCTAAAGCCCTGGTCAGGGCAAGGACTCCGGTCTTGCTGATATTGTAAGGAACTAAATCCTCGGCGAAGGGCATGATGGCTTCAATGGAGCTAATATTTATGATTACCCCTCCCCTCTTTAGCCTTTTCTGTATCATATGCTGGCACATCCAAAGAGCGGAGTTTAAATTGATGTCCATAACCTTGTTAAAGAAGGCCTCATCTAGTTCCAGAAAATTCCTGAAAGGATATATCCCGGCGTTATTTACCAGTATATCGGGCTCTTTGCCACTCAAATTTTCCCATAAAGCATCTATTTCCTCTTTTTGGGAGACATCTACCTTGTGAAGGTTTATTTCTGACTCGAACTGAGAAAGCTCTCTTTTTACAGTCCTTAGACCCTCTTTATTTATATCTACAAGCTCTAAATCTGCGCCGGCTTCGGCAAATCGGTAAGCCATTGCCTTGCCAATACCAACGGCACAACCCGTAATTAAGGCTCTTTTCCCTTTTAGAGAAATAAGTTCAGACAAAGGCTTCAAAATTTTCATGGTGATAGTACCTTTATACTGGTAAATATGTATTACGACCTTTCCCTTTTATTATACCACTAAGGAGCGATTGCTAGTATATATGTCATATTGACTTGCCGTGCCTTATATACTACAGTGTAAGTAGGTCAAGTAAACCGGGTGACCGCTCGCCTTAGGCGGGAGGAAAGTCCGAGCTCCGCCGGGTAGGATGCTGGGTAACGCCCAGAAGGGGTGACCCTACGGAAAGTGCCACAGAAACATACCGCCCGATTTTCGGGTAAGGGTGAAATGGTGAGGTAAGAGCTCACCAGCGGCTGGGTGACCAGTCGGCTGGGCAAACCCCATCCGGAGCAAGACCGAATAGAGGGACATAAGGACGCCTGGCCTGTCCCCGGGTTGGTCGCTTGACCCTAATGGTAACATTAGGGCTAGATAGATGGTCACCACTCCGACTAATCGGAGTACAGAACTCGGCTTACAGGTTTACTTGACCCGTTGGTTCAATAATGTTGCCTTTTCTCCACACTGTTCGGAATCACCAGTAACTAATTGGTAGTTTTTACGTTATATAATAAGGAGTGAATTTAAACAGGAGGTTACCAGTGATAATGAAAATAGCAGGCAGAAATGTAGCAGCGCTAGTCATGATCTTATGTTTAGTCTTCATCGCAGCCTGTACGCCTGCCCCGGGAGAGGTTACTTCTGCTCCTACCCCTGCCCCAGAAGAGACTACTCCCACTTCTACCCCGGAGGAAGTTACTCCTCCACCTACGCCTGAGCCAGCACCCACACCTACTCAGCCGGCAACGGCACCTAACCCGAAGCCCGAGGGCAATTTTAGATTGCTGATAAGTGATGATGCAAACGCTATCGGGGACTTTGCCAGTCTCATCGTAACCATTAGCAGCGTTGGTGTGCACAAGGCAGGAGAGAATGGTGGGTGGCTTGAGGTTTCGTTAGCTGAAGAAGAAGAGCTGGATTTAGTGTCCCTCCAGGGGGAAAACGCCGAGGAAATTTGGAGCGGTAACTTTACGGCTGGTCAATACACCAATGTCTTTATCTATGTCAGCGATATTGATGCCGAATTGAACAATGGCGACTCAACCGAGGTAAAACTCCCCAGTGATAAACTTCATATTAACACTAACTTCAGCATACCTGAAGATTCCCCGGTAAGTTTCGTTTTTGATATTTCTGTGGTGGCTACGGGCAATGATAAGAACGGTGTCTCATATATCATTAAACCGGTTATCAGCCAGAGCGGACCCAATCAAAAATTCACTGAGGTGAAATCACGAGAGAGGGAAAGAGACAGGGAAAGGGAGAGTCTCGACCTTGAACTTGAAGGGGATATAGCTCCGGGCGAAACGGTTACTCTTCTGGTGACCTTTAATGGTGAGCCAGTGGTAGGGGCTACGGTTGAGGTTAATGGCGAAGAAATAGGCGAGACTGGAGATGATGGCACCATATCCTTCACCATCCCTGATGATGCTGGTGAGCTGGAGATAGAGGTTAAGAGAGGTGAGCAAGAAGGAGAACTGGAATTCGAGTTCGAAAAGGAGCTAGAGGGTGAGCTTACCCTGGAGATTGTTGAAGGAGATGTAGCTTCAGGCGAAACGGTTACTCTCCTGGTAACCTTTGAGGGCGACCCCATAGAAGGAGCTAAGGTCAAGGTTGATGGCGGGAATGTGGGTGAGACTGGAGATGACGGAACCATATCCTTCACTATCCCTGATGATGTCACTGACCTTGAGGTAGAGGCTAAACTGGGCGGACGAGAAGGGGAGATGAACATCGCGGTAAGTCGGTAATAAACACTGAAATAGTGATTGGAGCTATGGATAGAGAAAGATTTGAATGTTTGGTGGCGGAGGCAGTGGCTAGTTTGCCCGAGGAGTTTAAGGCTAAGCTGGAAAACATTGATGTGGTGGTTGAAGATTACCCCACCTTGGCTCAGTCGGCCAGGGTGGGGTTAAAACATGGCCAGACCCTCCTCGGTCTCTACCAGGGGGTGCCCCTAACCAGGCGGGGCAGACACTACGGGCTGGTGCCACCCGATAAAATAACTATATTCCAGAAGCCCATTGAGGCTAAATGCAAATATAATGGCGATATTGTTGCTGAGATACAGAAGGTGGTGCGGCACGAAATTGCCCACCATTTTGGTATTGGGGATGCCAGGCTAAAGCAGCTTCAAATGGGTGGGGATTAACCCCGGGCTAAGCAAGACTCCTGACCATATAGTCTCCCTGTGAACTGTAGCCAAATTCGGAGCGATAGTATTCTTTAGCTCCGACTCCGCTCAAGATTACCATCTGCCTGGCGTGAAACTCGTCTCTAGCAATTCGCTCCGCCTCCTGCAGTAATGCCTTGCCTAAGCCCTTGTGCTGGACTGCGGTGGCATTCCGCTGGCGGAGAGGAAGCTCGGGACCGTAGATATGTAATTCCCGAATAAGAGCAAAGTTCTCCCCGTTTATCTGCCCCAGCCGAGCCAAAGGCTTGGATTGAATCCTCATCCGCAGTAAGCCAAAGAGGGTTTCCCCTTCATCCTCAAAGGACAGGAGGATTTCTTTGCCTCCTGAGGCTGAGTAATCCATTCTTACCAGTTGAGGTTCACCTGTTCCCCAGCCTTCGCGGACCCGATGACCATACTCCCGGCACCTGATGCATTTGCATTCAATTCCCCTTTGCTGCATTCGCTGTTTGACTTCATCCCGTAGCGAATCCTTCAATCCAGCCACAATAAACTTGGATGGAATGTCACGCAGCACCCTTGAAATTCGGACATACTTGGGCACGATAGACTTGATGGCAATTATTAGATTAACCATGATGTCATTATCGTACGGCTGGTAGCGCCCGTCCTGGTACCATTTCTCCAGCTCAGTGCCCTCTACCACCATAGTGGGATATAGCTTCAAGCCATCCGGCTTGAAGCGGTCGTCGCTGAACAACTTTAGGGATAATTCCAGGTCTTCTTCCGGTGTTGAGCCCGGTAGTCCCGGCATCCAGTGGTAGTGTACTTTAAAACCGTATTCCCGGAGCAGGGTGGTAGCGTTGACCACATCCTCAACTTTATGTCCTCTCCTGACCAGTCGGTATATCTCATCATCCAGCATCTGAACCCCAAGCTCTACTCTGGTAGTGCCAAATTCAAGCATTCGGTCTATCTCTTTTTGTCCACACCAATCGGGTCTGGTCTCTATGCACAGTCCGGTGCAGCGGTGGTTAGTCGTTTCGTTAAGTCGTTTTGCTTCTTCCAGGGTAGCTGACTCCTCGCCATTCAGGGCATCAAAGCATTGTTTAATAAACTGGTACTGGTACTGCTTGGGGTACGCCAGGAAGGTACCTCCCATCACTATCAGCTCCACCTTATCTGTGGGGTGTCCCATTTCGGAGAGGACTTTTAACCTTACCCTGACCTGTCTTGCACCATCATAGTCGCACCGCTTACCCCGTAGCACCGCCGGCGACTCTGGGGTGTAGCTCTGGGGCGTGGCTACATAGGTAGGGCAGTATATGCATTGCCCCGGGCATTTCAGCGACTGGGTCATAACTGCTACCGGGGTAACCCCGGATATTGTCCTGGTTAATTTTTTCATAGTATACTTGCTCCGAGAGACATAACCAGTTTAGCAGATTTTAGTTTATGGCAACAATAAAAATCTCTATATTTAGGGTGTTTAAGAGGGACGTTAATCTCTCTTAAGAAATTCCTCTCTCTACTTGAAGAGACTAAATGTTAGTGGAGAGTCTAAGAGAGGCGAAGCCTCTCTTAAATAACTAATTTCCCTTTCCCTGAGAGGGGAAGGGGATAAAGGAGATAAGGTGACTAGAGATGTCTTCAATGAGATAGCCCCAAGCTGGTATAACTTCCGGCACTGGTCAAGATTCCGTAGTGAGCTGGAGATGCTAGCCCGGAGGTGGCGGAAAGGCAGACTCCTGAATGTTGGCTGTGCTCACGGTCCCGACTTCCTGCCCTTCGTTCAAACCTTTGACCTTTATGGCGTTGACTTTTCCGGTGAGATGCTGAAGTTTGCCCGGAAATACTCGGAGAAGTTCAATTTTAAGGTCAATCTGTCGCTGGCTGATGTCAGGCATCTCCCCTATGTTGACCAGACCTTTGACTGGGCAATCTCGGTAGCTACCTACCACCATGTAAGGGGTAGTGAAGAAAGAGAAGCAGCCCTGAAGGAACTGAGGCGGGTGTTAACACCCGACGGTGAAGCCTTTATCACCGTATGGAACCGATGGCAACCCAGGTTCTGGTTCAGTCGGCGTGAGGTGGTGGTGCCGTGGCGGAAAAAGAGCAAGACGCTGTATCGCTATTATTATCTGTTCTCCTATCTTGAGCTGAAGAAGCTGGTAAAGGAGGCTGGCTTTGAGGTGCTTCAATCCTTTCCCGAAAACTCCTACCACTTCCCCATAAAGTTTTTCTCAAGGAATATTTGCCTGCTGGTGAGGAGGAAATCCTGAAGTTTTATCTCTCTAACTAAAAACCTCACCTCTTAGATACTGGTTAGCAACCTACCCCCTTAATCCCCCTCCCTTGCAAAGGGAGGGGGAAATAGTTTTAAAAGAGGGACTGGCATCCCTCTTAAACACCCCGCATAGCTGCCCTCAAAGGAAAGAGATAAATAGAAGAGGGGCTAATTGCCTCTCTCTATAATCTCTCCTGGTCTCCTTTGATGGTAGAAGCTTATTTAATCGGAGCGTCAAAGAGAGGCGAAGCCTCTCTTTCATAACTCTCTCCCCCTTCCCTTATCAAGGGAAGGGGGTCAGGGGGATAGGTTGCTAGATTGGCAAAGCTACTAATCAGGAATAGGATTTGCCAAAGTGGCGGGGTTAAATATGAATGTCAAAAGGAGTATACTCATACTATGCTAACCAAAATCAAATGCCCTAGATGTGGTATAGAGGGCAGCTTGTCTCTCGCCGAATCAAGTTATCAGGGACCCTACCGATGCTGGAAATGTCGGGAGCTCTTTACCATTAAGATAGAGGATACCGAACTCAGGTCCTGTGAGCCCCTCAGTCAGGATGAGTTTGAAAAACAACAGGAAATAGAAGCCCTCAAAGCTAAATTCAAACAGCGCTAGCTGATAGATGAAATACTGCTTTTCTAACTAATCAAAAGAAGGAGGAATCATGCCGGTAGTTATCGTTGAAATGTGGGAAGGACGCACCATTGAGCAAAAGAGGCAGCTCGTGGCGGGGATAGCCTCTTCATTTGCCACAATCGGTCTGCTGCCCGAAGACGTAGAAATCATTCTTAAAGACAACCCTAAGCACAACTGGGGCGAGAATGGCAAGCTTGCTTCAGAACAGTAAGGTGGTAACTATCTGACAATTTGATATAGGGGTATTCCCCACCTTTTGGAGTGGGCTTGCTTTAACCGGTTTAGCTGTGCCTGAAATGGATTGGAAGCAATTTTTTCGGTAGACATTAGTATGGCATCTTCCCTGTTATCGGTATAGTAGCCTTGGCGTATGCCTGCCTGGGAGAAACCATATTTGTGATAAAGGCTCTGAGCAGCGGTATTGGAAGTGCGCACCTCTAGGGTAACGATACTGGCGTTTAATTCTGTTGCCAGGTCTATAATGGATATAAGCAGTAGCTCGCCTATCCCCTGGTGGCGGTGGTCTTCTCTTACGGCAATGTTAATAAAGTGAGCTTCGTCAGCCATAATCCATATGCCGGCAAAACCCACGATATATTCGTTACTTGGCTGATGCGCTTCATTGCCGAAGAAACGGTTGTGGTTAAATAACTGCCTAACCCTGGACGCCAGCTCAAAAAAGCTTTTCTCCGGGGGAGCCTCCACCTTGGGTGCTTCAACCGTTTCCCTTGCTTCACAAGCTACGACGTAATGAGCCAACCGATTTTGTAGCTCGTGGTGATAGTCAGTCGGTGGCCACTGGGTGGGGAAGGCTTCACGGTCAAGCTTAGCAACCTGAGTAACGTCCTCCGTGCGCATCAATCGCACATAGCAAGACAAGCTTTACCCCTTGATAAGTTCTTAATTCTAAGTTTATTTTAGCACGTTTCATGTTCAATGACATTACCCTGTGATATATCAAGAGATAAGAAATAGCACTTTTAATAGGTATTGCTAGCAACCTATCTTTTTACCCCCCTTCGTTTTGCTATATAATATATATCCAGCAGTGTGGCAGGCTAAAGCCTTGCCACCGCCACCACAGGCTTTCAGCCAATGCCTTACCAGACGCACTGTAGTCAAAAACCACGACCCTTCCATACTCAACCAGTAATTTACCTTCTGCAACAAATAAGGGGAGCTGATTCCAGCTCCCCCGGTTCTCATTGTCTGCCTACTCCGCCAGCCGTCAAGAATAAAGGCTTTGCCCGACTTTCAGTCGTTCTTGACAGCTTATTCTGTGCTTCTAATCAGAGTTTCTTTGCTAAGTCTTCCAATTCGAATACATTATACCGTTCTATTCCGCTTTTTGCTTCCCGAATTTTAGCCTCAACATTTTGAGACTTTATTCTTTTTTCTTCGATTGCCCAGAAATATGTAGCTCTAACAGCAGAACGAAAATTTCTTAGACGTTCAAATCCCATAATTACATCATTATAAAGTTTACGACCTTCTTCTATATATCCTTTTCGAAAACAAATTAAACCCTTTGTAGCAGAAATAGCAAGCCTATCCTCTCTCGATGCCTCCTCTAAATCTGCTTTTTCTAATTCCTTCTCTGCTTCCACTATATGTCCACTCCTAGCTAATGCAAATACGTAATTGTTAATTGCTAGAGCATCTTTACTTTGCGCAGGAAACGCATTTTTGAAAATATTAATTGCACCTAAGTCATCATTAAAAACGCACGATGAAAGAAACATTGAAAGTATAATTGGACGAGAACTCAAGAACTGGAATCTACCCCATTTTTTAGATGCTTCAAGACTTTCTGCAAATTCCTTACGATAATATTCGTAAACTGCGGTTGCTTCATATGAAGCTGGAACGATACTCCGCAGTTGCACCATCGCATCAACATCTATTTTTAGTTGATTCACCATCCATTCAGCCTGTGCCAATGCGTTTTCAGTGGGGTTAATAAGAGCCTGCTTCATAAACTTCTTGGCATGTTTTACCGAACCACCTTTCATTTCTAGGGTGCCTAAACTTATAGCAAGCTCACTCTTTGATAAAGGCGTAAGATTTTCATTTTTAATCAAATCTCTAGCTTTGCTAATGCTTCTGCTTTTTAAACCTGTACGCTCAGCAATCGCAATTTCTGCAGAGGCAATCCATGGATCTATTGCACAACGACCGGAGCGGTTTAAAATCGCAATAGCTCGATCTGGCTCACCCAAATGCATAAAGCAGCGTGAAGCAGACCTAAGAATGAAACGATTGTTATTCCCTAAATATAAAGCAACTTTCATTGCCGTTTTCGCCTTATCAACCTGTCCAAGAGTCGCATAATGTAATGACGAATCAGACCAAGCTATTGGATTCACAGAGTACATCCTTACTGACTTTTTTAATCTAGCTATATCCTCCCGACTTTCATTCACATTTTGCATATGACTTGGTTCTATCCAACCCAATGACGGCTTTTCCAGAAAATGACCAACCAATTGTCTTATTAAAAAATGGGACGGTTTTGTATTATTAAGTATGTAATTAGCAGCTTTTATCGCCTCGTCTGACTCAAAATCCTTGATTATTAGTGCTTCTGCGACAAAGTCTACAGCAGTCGCAATACTTGGTCTATCCAACCATTCTTGTCTAGCATTGGAATCTTGTAGTCCCGTTTTTTGTATTTGCTCCTGTTTTCTAATTACTCGCAGAAGACCCAATGAACATGCCATCGAATATTCCAGGCAGCGAGGTATTGCCTGTCTATTTTTATCGTCGTATGTTACGCTCATAACATCCTTATCTCTGCTTTTCTGGACAATCTATCAAAACGTGATATGTACGGTTGCAAATCATATTGAGGTCTGTATGCTTCTGCACGTGCTCTCGGATCTCCACGACGTCGTGGATCTGGCTCGCAAAGTTGCTCTGCAATCATAATGATTTCATCTGTTAAATCTCCGGCTTTTCCTTCTACAGATGTACGTAGATCACGTAGTGCTTTTTCGAAAGCATATTGTATATATGGCAAATCATTAATAAAATCTGATTTCATGAATTCCTTCCCATGCTGCACAGAAATCTTTAATTGAATGGCATCTGTGGTTGAACAACGTAAAAAAAAGAAAAATATTAAA
>DATKVW010000247.1:0-7791 GCA_035529875.1 Dehalococcoidales bacterium
CCCCTCCCACTCCGCCAGGAGTTCGGCTAGATGGGTATGGTTGACACCATTGTAACGCTCATTGACGAGGGTAATGATCTGTTCCCGAAGTGCCAAAGGCGTGGCGTTGACGGGTTTGCGACCCCGGTTTCCATGGGCTAGCGCAGCAGCGCCTTCCTTTCGATACGCTGCTAGAATTCGCCATCCATGACGTTCACTAACTCCCATCACTTTGGCCGCCTCTCGCATAGGCCAATGCCTTTCCAATACCCCGTTTAGTGTATGCAATCTGTTCTGTTCTTTTGTAGTCAATGTCAGTCCTTTCATTGACTGACATTATCCCTGAACAGTTACCTACTGACCTAATCGTAGACCAACAACACTATTGAAGCAGGGGGAGGGTAAGTAAATGGGAGTGCAGTGCCCTCTTAAACTCCCTGACTCTCAATGTTAGTAAGGAAAGTCAAAGAGAGGCTTAGCCTCTCTTACAATTATATCCCCCTCCCTAGTAAGGGAGGGGGATAAAGGGGGTAGGTTGCTAACAAATATCTAATATCTAAGGGGGTGAGGTTAGTAGCCTATCATACAATTGTTTAGTCCTCTACTATGTATGCTATAATTCCAGATAAGAATAAAGAGATATTAAATGACCGAGATAAGATATAAACCAATAGGCATCATCCACTCTCCGTTTAAACAACCCAACGGAACGCCAATACAGCCGGCAGGTGCTCGAGATATTGAAGGCACCGTAGAAATAGCCTCAGAATATGCAGCGGGACTGAAAGACATTGAGGGGTTCTCCCACATTACCTTGCTCTACCAGTTTCATCTGTCCAAAGGATATTCCCTGACAGTTAAACCATATATGGATGAGCAGAGTCGCGGAGTGTTTGCCACCCGGGCACCCAGCCGCCCCAATCCGATTGGCATGTCTGTAGTTCGTCTCGTCAGAGTTAAGGGAAACAGACTTTACATTAAAGGAATGGATATCGTAGATGGCACACCTCTTCTAGATATTAAGCCCTATGTTCCCCAGTTTGACACACCACCGGTGGACAAAATAGGCTGGCTGGAGAAAGCGGTGAATAAGCTGCCTAAAGCCAAGGACGATGGCAGGTTTGTATGAAAATTCTAGGTGTTGAGACCTCCTGTGACGAAACCGCCGCTGCAGTGGTGGAGGATGGGGCTAGGATTCTGTCCAACCAGATTGCCTCGCAGGTGGAAATTCATGCCCGTTATGGCGGCATTGTTCCTGAGGTAGCCTCAAGACAGCACCTTCTGGCTATCATTCCCATTATCAGGCAGGCAATGGCTGAGGCTAAGGTTACCTGGGACGACCTAGATGGCATTGCGGTTACCAACGGACCGGGTCTGGCTGGCTCACTACTGGTAGGAGTAAATGCGGCTAAAGGGATTGCTTTAGCCCGCAGAGTGCCCATTATCGAAATTAATCACCTTGAGGGTCATATCTACGCTAACTGGCTGAATAACCACGATATTAGTTTCCCCGTGGTGTGTCTTATTGTTTCCGGAGGGCACAGCGACCTGGTATTAATGACCGGGCATGGTGACTATGTACTATTGGGACGGACACGGGATGATGCCGCCGGGGAAGCCTTTGATAAAGCCGCCAGGATATTGAATCTGGGCTACCCCGGTGGTCCCGCTATTGAGCAGGCAGCCAGAAATGGCACCACTTCAATCAAGCTACCTCGCTCCTGGCTTAAAGGCAGCAATGATTTCAGCTTTAGCGGTGTCAAGACCGCCCTGTTACGATTGGTAGAAGGGGGCAAAGTTCCATCCCCGGCTGATGCCGCTGCCAGCTTTCAGGAAGCAGTGGTTGACGTCCTGGTTACCAAGACGGTAGCCGTAGCCAAAGACTACCGGGCACGGCAGATTTTGCTGTCCGGTGGGGTAGCCTCAAATAAACTGCTGCGACAGCGGTTAATCGCCGATTCTCCCATCCCGGTTCTGGTCCCTGAACCAGTGCTATGCACCGATAATGCGGCTATGATTGCTGCCTGCGGCTATTACCGGTTTCAGGCAGGCAAAACCAGCAGCCTGGACTTTGACGTGACAGCTAGCTTGAGGCTGGCTTAACCGTCTTCCCCAAGGGACAACAGTCACATTTGCCCTGGCTGCACAGGGTATTATAGATATGGATTAGCCCCTGCTGCCGTCGGGCCGAGTTAATCAGGTTACTGGTTAACGCAAGTTGTTGTCTCAGATGTCTTTCTATGCTATTCACTGCTAGCCTGGGGTACCCACGATAAAGGTCAAAAACCTTCCTCTCCAGTTCTAATTGCGAACTCACCTTCGCCCAGCCAAAGGTGAACGGCAGGATGACATTAACCACAATATCAGTGGCTCGCCCGGTACCGAGGAGAGCTGGGCTTCTTATCCCAGCGCTCAAACCAAAATCAAAGTGGCTTGCCCAATAACCACCAGTGGTAACCGCTAGCCCCTCTTCTAATCTGCGGCAGCCCTTATCCACCACTGCTTCTTTTGCCAAACTGATTATTCCCTCCAGTATCCCCATCTCTCTATAGCGGAGGATGAGGTAACTCATCGCCACTATCCGGCGAACCGGTGAGTTACTTGGTCTGACCTTAAATAGGTGCCAGGCATTGTGAGACATTACTTCAGTGCGATGCCAAGAAGCCCACAGCTTCTCTAATTTATCCGCCGAATTATTATGTAAACCATTCCCCTGGAATCTACCCTGCTGTTGGGAAGGAAGTAATCCCGCTGTCCCCAACAGCAGCGCCTGTTGCCGAGCCAGACAATCGTCCCCTGATATTTCATCCCGAGCTACAGTCTCCAACATGTGAAGCGGCACCTTGCTGGCTAGCTCTAAGAAAGGGCTCTTATTCTTGGTGTAACCCAGGGCACCCATTATTCCCCGATAAAGTGTTTGACCTGTTCCCATTTGAGCCAAATCAGCTTGAAATATAGCTGCCTTGGTCAAGAACCTCGCCTCTCCAGCACTATCTAAAAACTCAGCTAAAGTGCCTTCAGTGAGGCATCTCGTCTTGTTGACACAAGGCATATTTAAGGTGGCTGGAGGACATAACCTATTCAGCCACTGGTTGCCCAAAGTCCTTACATATTTCTCCAAGGCAACGATGGGAATAGTCTTCCCACTGTATAAGCTGGAAACCGACTTGGCATCATGCCACATTACAACATGCTAATACCAAAACTAATTCTGAGGTATTACTGAGCCTACGTATTCCAGCGCAATCTACTCATAATCTTTCCAAGGGTAAGCAGCGAGTTTAGATACCCGTGTTGAATTTACCCTAAGTTTGACAGGAGGTGATCAGCGATATGCCGAAAATTGGGAAAAGTAAAAAGCCCCCCAGTCGGAAGCGCTATGAAGAAGAGCATCGTACTCGAAGCGCTAGGTTCGATAGAGAGACCAATGAGCGTCTTGATAAACTTCTAGATGGCACAGGATGCTCATTTGCCGATTTTGTAAAAGATGCCTTGGGAAGGGAGGAGTCCATGGTTGAGAAGAGGGTTGAAACGCTGGCGTCAAGAAAGGTGAATCCATCGCTTGAAGAGAGGGTCAGGTGCCTTGAGAATTTGGTCCATGAAATATTCTCTCTGACCGTCGATAACCGTGAAAATCCACCGTACTGCCCACGATGTGAAGGACAAGAGCTCTTCAGATGTGATGGCAGAGAAACCGAGTCCAGAATAAAACATCCTTGGGTACCTACTTGGAAATGCCCAAAATGCGGTTTCTTCATAAACACCTATAAACGTATTGACCCAGCATCGATCAAATGGGTTGACCCTAACAGTGGTAACTACGTTGATAAGCCAAAGACCTCAGCTAGGCACTAGCTGAAAAAACACAAATAATGCCGAGACAACATCGGGGATAGACGAGTGAAAGTATATCTTGAAATCGAAGAAACGGAGAAACTTGAGAGCGCAGCGGAATATCTCAGGGATAAACTTCTCATCAGACTGCTAGCAAGACTGGGCTGTCGCATCAGTGAAGCCTTGGCTCTCGGGGTGGAAGATATAAATTTTGCCCAAGGTGCGGTGACCATTGAGCACCTTAAATCGCGCATCAAGCTTGCCTGCTCTCACTGTGGTGCCAGATTGGGTAAAAGCCACACCTTCTGTCCCAATTGTGGCATCGAGGTAGAAGAGGCGGTAGCTAAAGAGCAGGAGCATCGTAGAATAAGAACATTACCTTTGGATAGGGATACCTTAGAAATGCTGAGGGATTATATCAAACGCGGCGGACCGGTCAAACAAAAAGATAAGGCTCTAATATTTGGGATCAATCGCCACCGCGCCTGGCAAATCGTTAAGGAGTGTGCTGAGAGAGCCAAGTTACCAAAGCTGGCTAACCCTGAGACGGGGAAGGTACATAATGTGAGTCCTCACAGACTAAGAGACGCATTTGCTACCCACGCGGTGAAGCTCGATGATTCTGGCGATGGACTTAGACTCCTCCAGGAACATTTAGGCCACGTATCATTTAACACTACCGCGAAATACAGAAAGGTGGCCGGTGAAGAGCTAAAAGACTGGTATGACAAACTGTGGAAGAAAGAGGTAAAGCCGGATGGATCTTCGACCTAGTCGAGGTGGTTTCCTCCGTCCTTTTGGTTGCGGTTGGTTTATCCGGGAGTTTCTCCTGGGTAAAGAACCGGGCGGCTCAATGGTAATCGACCCTCAACGTGGTGCTACCCAGGCTGACATCAACTATGAGTACAAGGAGGCTCTTGCACGGGCTACAGCACAGGACCGGGCCGAGAGAATCATTAGCCGCATGGTAGTCGGTGGCGTTGATGTCACCGAAGAGGAAGCGGAAAATATTTACCAGCGTGAGCTGAGAAGGATGTCCCGCAAGTTTACCCATATGCGGTATCACTCATTCCTGATGTACTTTGGGGTACTTAAGCGTCTCGGCTGGGTGGAAACCACTAACGAAACTGAGCCATCGTCTATTCAGGATAACTATCCCCCAGCTCCACAGCGGGTATATTACCATCTCACCCAAAAAGGGATAGAGGCTGGTGAGGAGCTCTGGTCAAATCCTCTGTTCACGTTATACCCAGAAATTGGCCTCAACCATATTAAAAAACCGGCTTAGCCGAAACCGGCACGGCCCATGGCTCTTTTCCCACTTCTTCAAAGGTCACTTAATACTTGTTTGTTACCCGATTAGCTGGTCGGGCAATTTGGCCACGGTTCTTTTCAGTAAGCGCGGAAACTGAGCGCGCAGAATATCCTGGATTTCCGCTATAGCTTCCTGATTAGCCGGGGTAATATCATCATAAACACGGCGAATACGAAACATGAGTTAAATCTCTCTTCACCAATCACCCATTATTATTTCAGCCGCTTTTGCAGGATTATCTTGTCATCTCCGGGAGAGTAGAAGTCGGGGATGTGGGCGATTATTTCATAGCCAAGACCCAGGTGAAAGCGGAGGGTTTTCTCATAGGCAGGCGTAGAGGATGTTTCGATGATAGCCAGTCTCCCCATAGCCTTCCTGATTTCCTCCTCCGCCCCCCGCATGAGGGCACTGCCGATGCCCTGCCCCCGCCTTTCTTGGGCAACTACCGCCCAGTACATGTCCCAGGTGCCTTCCGTCAGTGGCGTAGGACCATAGCAAATATAGCCCACCACGGACAGGTCAACCTCGCCTACCAAAGTGTAATATCCCGAATTCACGGGGTCTTTCAGATAGCTGTCAATAACTTCCTCGGCAACTGCTACCTCAGACGGCTTGAACTCGGGTGTATCTTGCAGTATCTTCATCAAGGCTGGCTTGTCTTTTAACAGCATGGGGCGAATTTTGAGTGTCATTGTCTTCTTTCTCCAGTGCCAATCCCACAATCTTGTCAACAAACTCTGTATAGGTCATAACGGCGGCTCGCGCCTGGCGGATGGCGCCGGCGTCAGGGGATATGTCCGGATTAGGATTTACCTCGATAACGTTCAGTCGTCCTTCCCTGTCCATGCGCATGTCAACGCGGGCGTAGCCCCGGCAGCCAGTCAATCTGAAAGCTGCCAGAACAAGCTCGTGGATTTCCCTCTTCTCTTTTGCCGTGATTTCAGCCGGGCAGACTACCTGCGTTCCCCGGTAATACGGGCTGTCAGGCTCCCATTTGGCGGCGAAGGTGAGGATTTCCGGCATTTCCGGAGGCAGCGAGTAGGTTATTTCCGAAACAGGCAAAACGGTGCGCTGAGAGTTGCCTAGAACTGTGGCATTGAACTCGCGGCCGTCGATGAATTCCTCCACCAGGGCATTACCGTAGGAGCCGCTGACCAGCTGCAACTGTTTTTTTAATGAGGCAGCACCCCTGACGATGCTGGCTTCATTGATGCCATGGCTGGCGTCCTCACTGCGTGGCTTGACAATACAGGGATAGCCCAGCTGGAATGTGTGCAGTGTCTCCGGATTGAGCAACTGAAAATCAGGGGTAGGAATTCCAGCGGCTTGCAGCAGCACCTTGACCCTGACCTTGTCCAGGCACAGTCCCAGTGCCTTAACCGGACAGCCGGTAAAAGGTATCCCGATACCCTCCAGGTATTCCGGTACCAGTGCTTCCGTTTCCGGCTCGCCACAAAAGCCTTCGAACAGGTTAAACACCAAATCCACATACAGTGAACCGAGTGTCTTTCTGACCCGCTCAATCGGCGGTATTAGCGGCACGCAGGTAACTTCATTGCCGAGCTCAAGCAGGGAACGGCGCACGGCAGCCACAGCATCGAGGACACTCTTTACCGCCTTTCCCTCGCCGGCGGTGTCATAGCGGGATGAAATCGGCTCATTATATACGATGGCTACACGCGCACGCATTGCGGGTACCTCTCCAGTGCTGCATCGAGCACGGCACCGATTACTTCTTCATGATTCCAACCCATCATTTTGGCCATAATTATCAGGTCGCTGTAAGTGCCCAGTCCGGGCAGGGGATTTATTTCGATAAAATATGGTATCCTCTCGGGGCTGACCCTGAAGTCCACCCGGGCGAAATCCCGGCATCCTAACGCCTTAAAAACTTTGAGGCTGGATTCTGCCAGCTTTTCCATAGCCTTCGGGTCGAGATGGGCGGGACACTCATAATCAACCAGGTTCAGATAATCACGCTTTACTTCCAGCGAGTAGATAAAATGCCCGTTTTTCTTTCTGGGTACGACGCGCATGATGCCGACTATCCTAGGCGGGTTATTACCGATAATGCCTACCGTAATCTCGTCGCCGTCTATGAACTCCTCGACCATTACCGGCTGTCGGTAGCGCTCCAGCATTCTTTGTGCTTCTTCCTGCGCCTGTTCAGCGCTGTAAGCCAAAGAAGTGAGACGGATACCTTTACTTGAACCTTCATACGCCGGCTTTACGATGGCGGGAAAAGGGAACCCTTCCCATGAGGTACAGCGGAGCTCTTGATCGGAAGCTATGGTCAGCCACTTCGGGGTTCTGATACTATCAGCCGCCACCAGCTTTTTGGTAACGGGTTTGTCCAGGCATACCGACAGACATTGAGGGTCAGACCCGGTATAGGGTATGTCCAACATTTCCAGGATGGATGGTATCTGCGCCTCCCGGCTGCGGTATCTACCCCTGCCCTCGGCGATATTAAAGACGATATCCACTTTTTCATGCCGGACATTATCGAGGAATTGTTCCCCACCGCCTAGTCTGACGACCTTGTGGCCTCTTGACTCGAAGGCTGCGGTTATCAGTTCCACCGTTTCCGGAGAATCGTATTCTTCCAGAGTGTCATCGACGGCATATTGGCCGGTGACAGCCATTTTAAGGTCATAGGATAA
>DATKVW010000248.1:0-8357 GCA_035529875.1 Dehalococcoidales bacterium
CCCTGAGAATGTAACCGGTGTTAGCGATATGATAACGCTGGATGACATGAATAGGCAACTGGACATGATTCTGGCTATCGTTCCCCAAGCACAAAAGTTGGGCAATATTTATAATGCCGGCGAAGTTAACTCAGTGGTGACCGCTGCCAAGTTGAAGGAAGTATGTCTATCGAGAAACATTGACGTCGTGGAGGTTACAGTATCCACCACCGCTGAGATTCAAACAGCAGCACGTTCCCTGACAAATAGGGGTATAGATGCCATTTTTGTTGGTAATGACAATACGGTAATAGCCGGATTATCAGGTCTATTGGCAGTCTGTGAGGAAAATAAAACTCCTGTGTTTCCCAGCGATATAGAATCGGTAGAAAGGGGAGCAGTAGCCGCTTTTGCCTACGACTCTGAGGGGTGCGGAAAAATCGGTGGCAGGCTTGCCGCCAGAATATTGCAAGGGCAAAAGGCTAGTGAGATCCCCGTCGAACAAGTAGAGAGATACATTAGTGTAAACCTTTCAGCAGCTCAAAGGATAGGAATAACCATCCCAGCTTCCATATTGGATAAGGCAGTAAAGATATATGAATAACCCATAAACCCATACTAGCAAATAAACTTAAAAAACAAAAGGAGGGAAAAGTGGAAAGAACAAAGTTCACTCTTGATGAAAATGAAATGCCAACTTCCTGGTATAACATCCAGGCAGATTTGCCTGAGCCATTGCCACCGGTTTTGCACCCGGCTACGGGAAAGCCAGTAGGTCCTGACGACCTGGCGCCTCTATTTCCTATGGAGTTAATCAAACAAGAGGTAACTACTGAGCGCTGGATTGAAATCCCGGAAGAGGTGCAGAATATCTACCGGCTATGGAGACCCACAACCCTATTCCGGGCACACAGGTTGGAAAAAGCCCTGGATACACCAGCCAGGATTTTCTACAAATATGAGGGGACTAGCCCGCCCGGTAGTCACAAACCAAACACTGCGGTCGCTCAGGCTTACTACAACAAGATGGAGGGAACTAAGCGCATCGCTACCGAGACCGGAGCCGGACAGTGGGGAAGCGCTCTAGCCTTCGGCGGTGCCTGCTTTGGTATTGAAATTAAGGTATATATGGTCAGGATTAGCTATAACCAGAAGCCTTATCGTCGGGTTATGATGGAAACCTGGGGAGCAAAATGCGTTCCCAGCCCCAGCCCGGATACCAAGGCAGGACGGGATATGCTGGCTAAAGACCCAGATTGTCCCGGTAGCCTGGGACTGGCTATCAGTGAGGCAGTAGAGGATGCAGTGTCTCGTGATGATACTCACTATGCCCTGGGCAGTGTGCTCAACCATGTCCTGCTGCACCAAACGATAAATGGGCTAGAGGCAAGGCAACTAATGATGGAGAGGGCAGACGCCTATCCCGACATCATCGTTGGCTGTATCGGTGGTGGCTCTAACTTCGCCGGTCTGTATTTGCCCTTTGTTAAGGACAAAATTGATGGCACGAAACCAGACCTGCGCATCATCAATGTAGAACCGGCAAGCTGTCCCACATTAACCAAGGGACCCTATGCCTATGACTTCGGCGATGTAGCCGGTCTTACCCCCTTACTCAAGATGTATACCCTGGGACACGAATTCATCCCACCACCAGTCCACGCCGGTGGTCTTCGCTACCACGGTATGGCACCTATCATATGCCATCTGTATAAATTAGGACTGGTCGAAGCCAGAGCCGAACACCAGCTCGCCACCTTTGAAGCCGGTATAACCTTTGCTCGTGCTGAGGGTATCATCAGCGCCCCGGAGACCAATCACGCCATCAGAGTAACCATTGACGAAGCCCTCAAATGCAGGGAGTCCGGTGAGTCCAAGACCATCCTGCTGGCTCACAGCGGGCACGGACATGTTGATATGGCTGCCTATGACGCTTATCTCTCTGGCAAACTACAAGACTATGAGTACCCTGAGGAGAAGGTAAAAGAGGCACTGGCTCACCTGCCCCAGGTGCCAGCATAAATGTTCCAGATAAGGGGCTGGGGGTAATAATCCCCAGCCCTTTATCTTTACCTCTTCTTTATCAGATGCTATAATTTAAGTACCATGAAAAGGATAAAGATAAGATATATATTAGTCTTTCTAGCTATAATCCTAACCCTGTTTCTATCTGTGGGCTGCTCTTTAAGTTGCACTTTAGCACCCAGCGTAGAACCACCGTCACCACCACCGAGCCCACCCCCACCAACAGCCCCCGCTAACCCTAGCTGGACAATGCCTCCCGCTGAAATTGCTGCCACACCACTACCCGATATTGCCACGGTAGTGGCTGAAGTTAGACCTTCGGTTACCGCTATCAATACCGAGGTTGTAACCTATGATATCTTTAACCGACCGTCCACTCAGCAGGGTGCTGGTTCAGGGTGGATTATAGATGACAACGGACTTATAGTAACTAACAATCATGTAATTAAAGGGGCGAGAAGTATCACGGTAACCCTGGCTGACAGCAGAACATTCCCGGCAAAGATAGTTGGCACCGATGCCCTCACCGATTTGGCGGTACTCAAAATTGACGCTGATAACCTAACCAAGGCTAAAATTGGAAGTTCCTCTCAGCTAGTGGTAGGAGATTGGCTGGTCGCCATCGGTAATGCATTAGGACAGGGTATAAGTGCCAAAGAGGGAATAGTTAGTCGCCTCGGAGTCTCCATACCAGTATCGCCGGGACAAACGCTGGAGGACCTCATTGAAACCAGCGCTGCCATTAACCCCGGTAATAGTGGCGGTCCATTAGTCAATATGGCAGGGGAAGTAATCGGCATCACCAGCGTCAAGATTGTTACTGTCGAGGTGGAGGGCATCGGCTATGCCATAAGTATTGATTCAGCTGCCCCAATTATTGAAAAACTTGTCCAAAACGGCTATGTCATCCGCCCCTGGCTCGGGGTAGTACTTGCTGATATAGACCAATGGCTCGCCTCAAGATACAATCTAGCGGTAAACCAAGGAACATTTATTACCGAAGTCGCCCCGGGCAGTCCCGCTGACCAAGCCGGGCTCACGCCGCAGGATGTTATTGTCGGCTTTGGTGACAAGGAAATAACCAACACTGGAGAGTTAATCCAGGTAATACACGATAGTCAAATCGGGCAACAGGTGGAGATAACCTTCTGGCGTGGCGAGGAGCGGATGAGCACGCTGGTAACATTGGCGGAAAGTCCGGCACCAGGCTAAATCAATCCAGCCGCTTCACTCCCAATAGTATGTCGTAGCCACTTAGTTTGTAGCTCTCGGCAAATACACCCTCTGGGGGAACCCCTTCCACAAGCTCCCGGGATAGTGTTTCCTGCTTAATATAGTCGGCAAACCCCTCCGCCACCTGCTTCATGTAAGCGTCACCCTGATAGTAGGTAGTAATATAGTCGGCAATGTCAAATCCTGCCGAGCGGCGCATAGTCTGCAACCGGTGCACAATCTCCCGAGCCATTCCCTCCGCTTTAAGCTCCGGGGATATCTCAGTAGGAACAGCCACGGCATAATCACCCTCTGAACTGACCACATAACTTTCTTTTTCCAGCTTACCCACATCATCCATAAATTGCAGGTCTTTTACATTTAGCTCTTCCAACACCTGTGGCTTAACTCTTTCCAGGGCAGCACGTTCCCTCGTTGAGCCAAGACTGGCAAAGCTGGTCGCCAAAGGTTGGCGCACCTTAATACCAGCCTGACTCCGGGCTGCACGACCCAGACTGGATATTTTCATCGCCAAGCGAGTATCGGCAGCTAGCCGCTTATCAATTTTAGTAGCATCAGCCGCAGGAAAATCGGCGAGATGCACACTCTGGGGAGCCTCAGGAAATACAGAACGGACCAGGTTCTGATACATCTCTTCCGCCAGGAACGGAGTAAACGGAGCCAGTAGCTTTGATAGCGTAACCAGACATTGATAAAGCGTATTATATGCCGCCAGTTTATCGGCATCATTCTCACTTTTCCAGAAACGGCGACGGCTCCGGCGCACATACCAGTTAGACAGGTCATTAACAAAGTCCTCTATCCTCCTGCCGGCTTCGGTGGGATTGTAAGTGTCCATTGCTGTCTCAACATCCGTTATAAGCTGATTAAGCTCAGAGATAATCCAGTTATCCAGCTCCGACTGGTGAGATGCAGCCCCTTCAGAATCGGGAGTGAAGCGGTCTATGTTGGCATAGGTGACAAAAAAGGAATAGACATTCCACAGCGTCAATAAAAAGCGGCGGGTTACCTCGGAGACCAGTTTCTCTGAGAAACACCGCACATTACCCGGTGGTGAAGCAGTAAAACAATACCAGCGCAGAGCATCAGCTCCATATTTATTAATCACTGCCCAGGGCTCAACCACATTCCCCTTGGCCTTGCTCATCTTCTCTCCTCTGTCATCAAGGATGTGCCCCAGGCAGATAACATTCCTGAAACAGGGGCGATTAAATAACAGAGTAGAGATAGCGTGCAGGCTATAAAACCAGCCCCGGGTCTGGTCAACTGCCTCACTGATGTAGTCAGCGGGAAACCGCCCGTCCTCAAGCAGGGTATCATTCTCAAACGGGTAATGCCATTGAGCTATGGGCATGGCTCCGGAATCAAACCAGCAGTCAATCACCTCAGGTACCCGCTTCATCCTGGCGCCACATTTGGGACAATCAAAGGTTACTTCGTCAACAAAGGGGCGATGTAAATCCAGGGGCTCTTTAAATCCATTAACACCTGGCCTACTTTTTAGCTCGTCCACACCACCCACACACTCACAATCCCCGCAAGCCTCACAACGCCATATGGGCAGCGGTGTTCCCCAATAGCGTTCCCGAGAGAAAGCCCAGTCCACATTATTTTCCAGCCAATCACCAAAACGTCCGTACTTAATATGCTCCGGATACCAGTTTATCTCGTCATTGCCAGCAGTAAGAGCCTCCTTGACAGCAGTTGTCCTGATATACCAGGTCTGCTTGGCATAATAAAGGAGAGGCGTTTCACATCGCCAGCAGAAGGGATAGGTATGCCTAATCTTCTCACTGCGGAAGAGCAGTCCCTTTTTCTTCAGCTCCTCAAGCACCAGAGAGTCGGCATCCTTAACAAACTTACCGGCAAAAGGATAGTTACCGGTAATATTCCCCTGTAAATCTACCATGTGGACAAAGTCCACCCCCTGCTGTTTACCCGCTTCAAAGTCGACGTCACCGTAAGCCGGTGCCTCGTGGACAATTCCAGTACCATCCTCTAAGGAAACAAAGTCAGTGGCGATGACACGGTAGGTCAGATTCTTATCCGGCTCCTGACGCTGCAACTCAACATACTCTGTTCCTGTAGCCTCGTCATGAACGGTAACAAACCGCTGGCGCTCTACTCCGAACTGGTGAGGGTTCATCAGCGGTTCATATCTCAGCCCGACCAGTTCACTGCCGTTAAAGCGCAGGGCAGCACTAAATTCACCGAGCCCCACCGCATCCGCCCTTGCTTCTGCCAGAATAAGGTAATCTTCTCCCCTGTCCACAGCAACATAGCCGGCATTAGCATCTACTGCCAGGGCAGTATTACCTGGCAGTGTCCACGGAGTGGTCGTCCACGCCAGGAAATAGACCGGCTTCCCTGAAGATTTGACCAGCTCCGCAAGTCGGTCACGAACCTCAGAACCCTGCAGCGATGATAGGTCTATCCTGAACTTTATGTAAACTGAGGGGTCTTCAGTATTATCCTGATAACCCAGCGCTACCTCATGGGAACTCAAAGAGGTGCCGCAACGGGGACAATGGGGCGTCACCTTATATCCCTGATATATCAATCCCCTGTCCCACATCTGCTTTAATGCCCACCACACGGTTTCAACATAGGTGTTGTCCATGGTGATATAGGCATGCTCCAGGTCAACCCAGAAGCCAATACGCTCAGTTATCGCCTCCCACTCCTTAAGGTAACCATAAACGCTCTCCCGACAGCGAGCATTAAATTTATCAATGCCATACTCTTCAATCTGAGTTTTACCGGAAAGCCCCAGTGCCCTCTCCACTTCCAGTTCCACCGGCAGCCCATGGGTATCCCAACCTGCCTGGCGCGGGGCGTAATAGCCCTTCATAGCCTTATAGCGCGGCATAACATCTTTGAACACGCGAGCCAGCACATGATGTATCCCCGGACTACCGTTAGCGGTTGGCGGTCCCTCATACAATGTAAAACGGGAGGCACCCCGGCGAGCATCTATACTCCGCTCAAAGGTATTATTATTCTTCCAAAAGCTGAGAACGTTTTCCTCAACCTGAGGAAAGTTCACCCTGTTACTCACCGGAAGAAACATAATCCAAATTCCTCCTATTAAAAATCCCGCCCCTAGGGACGGGATGTATTAAACCCGCGGTACCACCCTACTTCCCCTGCCATAAGCAGGGGCACTCTTCTAAGGCACTTCTATAATGCCCTCGTCTTTGATAACGGCTGACATTACCGACCAAGCCTACTACGTGGTATTAACACCACCATTCGGTTGGTAGCTCAGGAGTGATTTTCAGAGAGCGGATGCATCTGCTCACACCCTACCAGACTCGCTAAGTACCCGTTACCTCCCTTACTCTTCTCCGTCATTGCTTTTCCTGCTAAAGGTTAGCAAACTATAGAATATAAATCAAGCTCGGTTAATATGTCATTACTTCTTGGGCAGAATAACTACCTTACGCTCTTCGCCCTCACCGGTACTCTCGGTGGTAACATCGGAATTATTAGCCAACGCAAGATGGATAATGCGTCTCTCGTAAGCTGACATCGGCTCCAGGGTAAACGGCGTCCCCCTTGTCTTCACCTGCTCCGCCATACGCCAAGCTAAAGTCTGTAATGCGGTATAACGGCGTTGCTTGTAGCCCTCAACATCAATAATTATTGGCGCCCAGGTCTTTGTCTGAGAGGCTACAATAAGCCTGACCACATACTGTAAGCAAGCAAGGGTCTGTCCCCGCCGCCCAATCAGGATGCCTAAATCCTCACCCTCTATATTGAACGTGATGGGCATAGGTGCTTCTTTCTCCTGCTCAACAAAAGGCTCAGCACACGGCTCAACAGAAGCAGCTATCCCCAACTTGCCAAGCAATGCCTCCAGGATATCCTTAGCCACCTCACCAACATCGTTATCATCTTCAACCATATGCGCTAATACCTCTACTTTTAACTTTATCTTCCTGAGCACCCAACCCCCACATACCCGCTTTACCTTCCCTTATAACGGTAGCCTTTATCTCTTCTCGGCAGCGGTTTAATCTGCTCCAGGCGAGTTGGATAGCTTTCTCCAGCGTCCGGGCGTTCTTCTTCAGACTTTTCAGCGTCTGACACTTCCTCCGACGAAGAAGCAGGCTCACCGACATCAGCCTTAACCGGAACCTCCTTTTTACTCACTCCCTCTAATACGATACGCCTTTTCAACCCCTTATCGCGACCTGATGGCTTTGTAGTTGCTGCTGGCGCCAAAGCCCCCCATCCGGTAACAAGATACTGTATAGCAATTCTAATAATACTTGAAGTCACCCAGTAGAGAGCCAGACCACTGGGGAAGGACAAACAAATGAACGCAAACATCATGGGCATCATCCACAACATCAACCGGCTCTGTGCCTGCTGTCGGGAGTCAGCACTGGTCGGGGTTACCATCTTTTGCTGGAGCCACATTGTCGCCCCAACCAGAATTGCCAGGAATAAATCACCTTCAGCCAAGTCCAGCCAGAGGAACTTATTCTGTAACGGCAGTGTGGTATATATTATCGACCAGGAATAAAGATACTTGGATAGACCCAGCAGATTCTCGGGAATCACGGCAACCAGTCGCATTATTGCCTGAAACAGAGCTATCCATACGGGCATCTGGACTAGCATCGGTAGCAGGCAGCCGGCAGGACTTAACCCCGACTCCTTGTACATCCGCATCTGCTCCTGGGCCAGCCGCTGCTTATCCTTACCATACTTTTTCTGAAGCTCAGCCATCTGTGGTTGAAGCTCCTGCATCCCTTTGCTAGCTTTAACCTGCTTCATGGTAAGGCGATACATCAAAGCATTAACCACAATGGTCAGCGCAATGATAGCCAGCCCAAAACTACCAAACAGATAACTAGACAGCCCAATCAAGCAATTGATTACCGGCTGTAAAATAATTAAGTCCCATATTTGCCCAATCACGAAGCCTACCTCACTTACTGGTTAAGGGGAGACTCCACAGTCTCGCCCCTGACTCTGCATCCAGAGCATAAAGATTTTGAGCCTCACCATAAATATAAACAACTCCATCACTGGCACAAAGAGGAGTATATATCTTCTCCTCTAGATTAGCTATCTGTTTCACCTGATTGGCGGCAGTATCCAGAGAATAT